>JAGXTN010000162.1 GCA_018333455.1 Dethiobacter sp.
ATCGTAGCTTCCCTGAACGATATAATTTCCTATGCTACAAGAAAAAATGTAGCATCAATGATGCTACATTATCCTTTAGGGGGTGCCGGGATAAGAATCTTCTGTCCCGGGAAAATCAAGTTCGGGTCTTTAATTTCTGGATTTGCAGCTAAGAGGGCTGCTACTGTAGTGTTAAAGCGTATGGCAATTTTAAAGAGCGTGTCGCTTTTTTGTACCACATAAACGGTTACGGCAGGAATCGGTTTCACATCACAATCAATGACAACTTCAATCTGAACAAATTCTGTGACTTTTACAAAGATTTCAATCACAGAAGTCTGGCGAATCCGCCTGTGGTCGTAGGGATCGATTTCAAAATCGGTAAACTCTACCCGCGGATAAACCTGAACAACCTGGCCTGGCAAGGCACCGGGTATGTCTATGAAACTGGTGAAGTGTTCACGGACTTCAAACTCCAGCACTTCAGGAAAATCACCGTCACGGACGAAGTATACTTGTTTGACCAAATCTCCTTCGATCACAACTTTGTTCTCAATCACCCGGGTAACAATGTTTTCAAAACGCGTGTCTGGCGGACCGGCAATTTTTCTGGCGGGGGCAGGAGCCGTAAGGTCTGCCACAATAGTTTGCTGACGAACTCCTTCGCCAACAACCTGCGACACTTTTAGCAACTCTTTTGTGACTTTTACATCCTTAATGTCGGTGACCACATCAACCTGTACAGTCTCCGTCACTTTGACAAAGATGTCAATGATGGCAGTCTGCTTACCGAAGGCTGGGTCGTAAGCATCTATTTGCACATTGACAAATTCAACCCGTGGGTAGACTTGCACATTGGCGCCTGGAAATGCCCCGGGGATATCGACAAAGTGAGTAAACTTTTCATCCACCGACAATTCAAAGACAATGTCGTTATCTAAACCCACAAAGAAAATCTGCTTATGCAGCACGCCCTCGACAACTACTTTGCCCTCGATGACCCGGGAAACCAAGTGCCGAATTTCAGTATCAATATTTTTAATCTTTCGTGCGGGCCGCTTAAACTTAATGTCTGCAATTACAGCCACTTGTGAAGCGCCTTCTCCGATTACGCTTTCCACTTTCAGCAGCTCGGTCAAAACCCTATTCTCTTCGATTCCCAATACATCCACCACAACGTTCAACTGGATTGATTCAGTTACTTTTGCGAAAATTTCCAGAATAACCGTCTGGCGATACAACGACTCAACTTTGTCGTAGTGGTGACCCTTGTGACATTTTTCATCGTGATTATGCTTGTCGTCGTCATGATCGTGACCCTTGCCGTAAACATTGTTATCATACTCATGATCATGCTCTTTGTCGTGGTGGCCATTGTCGTTAGGATGGGGCTTCTTGTGGTCGAAGCAAATTTCGCGAATAAAATCGTGCCCAACAAATTCCACCCGGGAATGTATTTGTACATTCATACCAGGCAGGGCGCCGGGAACGTCCACAAATTGAACGAAGCGCTCATCCGGCACTGTAAACTCCTTCAACTGGCCGGTATCATCATCTACGTAAAAAATCTGTTTATGGACGATCCCTTCTACAACCACCTTGTTTTCGATCACACGCCCCCGCACATCACGAAGGGTAGTATCTACTTCGGTGATTTTTCTTACTCTCCCCGGCAGGGTAATATCTCGGATTACAGAGGTCTGCGTAGCATTTTCACCCACAACTTGCTCCACTTTCAGTAGCTCGGTTACACATTCGAGCGGCTTAACGTGATCATCTTTACCCATGCTTCATCCTCCTTTCGGTTAATTTCCTACACTATATGCAAATATCGGAGAAATGTCCCACGCCTCCTTTCACAAGGCATCACCCGCTAAATTATATGAGTTAAGCTACCAAAGTGTGTCCAGCTAACAATGAAATCTTTAAATATCTATGCAGTGATGAAAAAAATATGTCCTTAGCGTTTCTGCACTCCATTTTATCCGCAAAAAATACTTCCATTTCCCCATCTCATCGCCCCTACGACAGAACTTCGTGCAGAGGATAAGCGAAGATAATTTCCGCCACAATTAAAGAAGCGCAGCTGCGGAGCTGCGCTTCTTTAACAAATACCAAGCTTAGGTAGGAAGTTTTGTTTTTTCGTCTTTGTGGACAAGGGTCAATTCCACCGTTTCTGTCAGGACATCGGCATATGAGAAGGAAAGACGCTGGTTATAAGTAGGTTCATCAATTCTTACAACGAAAATTGATGGATACGTATTTTCCAGAACGCCAACTTTCTCCAGCGTTTTCCGACGCCCACGATGGGCACGCAAACGAATTTTCTGTCCGACATGGGATTCCAGGCTACGCCTGATTTGCAGTAAGGAAGTGCCGGCTGCCAATGTTTATCACCCCAGACGTTGTTTACGCTACTATTCTATCATAGAGCAAACGTATTGTCAAATTATGAAAATTTAATTATACCAGCAGATTTTAGTTTATGTCAAGCTGTTTTTCGTAGCGAAAATAATTGCAAAGCAATCGCCGCAGATCTTCTGGCAAAGAACTCTTTAAATAGCGTACTCTGCCTCGCCTAATAAGGGGATTTGGGCAAGCCTAGGCGGAATTTACCCCGTGTTTCTACTCCTCCTATGCCATCTAATCCTGTTATTGTATGCCTAATAACTTCATAAATATTGACTGAACTGTTAATGGAGGCATAGGCTACGTTTTCCATGATAAAGACAGGGTCTAGGGCGTGGATCAAGACGCGCTGCGGTGAACTGGCAAAGTTGGCGCCCGCAGCCAGAATAGCCTCATAGTGCGATTGACAGGCTCCTGCAAAAATTACCAACTCATCTTTTGCCGGTTCATACTGCCTTGCCTTTAAGGTGGCTGCCACAAAGTACTGTGAATTGCGGTAACTCTTTAGATCCTGAAAGTTTTTTTTTGTTTTGATATAGGCATCATGCCCGGTCATAATTAATATATCCGGCCTATGCCTATGCAGAAGGCTCCAAATTTTATGAGGCTGCTCTTTTTCAGGAATAAAAAAACCTGCCGCCTCCAATTGGAGGGAGCGATATGCTTTAAGACACTCTGCCAGATAATCTTCGTCACCGTCTAAATGCAAAATTTTGCCAGGCAATTCAAAAAATTCATCTGGTGCCCTGCCGCTAATGCTCCGAGTTTGCTCCCTCTCCAAACCGCGCCGCCGATAAATCTTTGTAATACATTCTTTTTGCACATGATCTGAACGAGAACGATAACTTTGCAAAACGATAGGCTCTGGAAATTTTAGATCAGAGAGTTTGGCATCTGCAAGCAATCTCATGTTTAAACCTTTTAAAACTGCTTCCTTTCTACTCTCGTCAATTGCAATTATTTTGAACATGATATCCATCCCATACGATTTGCGTCCCACAATGTCGCCTACGGAGAAGCCCACTTTTAAGCACCTGCCTTCCTGCTAACCATAGCCACAAGCGATTTCACACTGCATATATATGAGAGCCGAGCGATTTTTGTGTCTGAGCACTATGCTCTTTTGCCGGCAATTATAATATACTGTTGGCAGGAGGAGATCCATTTGTTTGCAGCAGTTGTTCCGGTTCACAACGAAGAATTAAGAGTGGGTAGCCTGCTCAGGCGGCTTCTGACTCTCCCTTCCATAACAAAGATTTTCGTGATCCAAAACGGTTCAAACCAAAGCACACAAACAGAAGTGGCGTCGGTCTATGGTGAGAACAGAGGAAGAATTAGTGTCCTCAATTTCACGGAAGCACTTGGCATTGATGTCCCAAGAGCAATAGGAGCAAAGCTGGTTTACGAAAGCGACGCCGCTTATGCCTTGTTTATAGATGGTGATCTGGTTGGGGAAATAACCAGCCAACTGTCCGAGATACTATTGAAAACGGCGACTGAAAGGCCGGATCTGGCTCTGATTAATTGCTACCCGCAAAGTCCTCCCCTTGAAACGCAAAGCGAACCACTTTTCTTTTTCCGGCGTCTGCTTAATAAGGCGCTAGGTATTTACCATGACATTGGCATTGCTACCCCATCACACGGCCCCCATCTTGTTTCCCGACGCCTGCTATCGCTTGCTCCTTGGGAAGACTTTTGCGTGCCTCCCACACTACTGGTCCATGCCTCCTTTGCCAACTTGGACATCCGGATTGTTGGTGAAATCCCGCATATCTGCCTTGGCTCGCAAATTAAAAACAGCACCCATAGCCAGCAAATTGTCGATACCATTGTGGGTGACTGCCTGGAAGCACTTGCTTTGTTCAAAAAAGTAGCGCGCAACCGGGATTATGAGGGAAAAGCTTATCTGGGCTACCACAACAAAAGACGTTTAGATCTGCTGCAGCAGTTTCTGGACGGAGGTTTGCTGAGCTAAACAAGCAGTAAATTCATTAAATTTCTAGACAACAAAAAACGCCTAAAGGCGTAATCTTGCAAAGAAATTACTTTGTGTATTTGTCGGCTACTTTTGTGGCGCCGTATGAATCAGGCTTGATGCAGGCTTGAAAACCGCTGCCGATCACCATCCCCACGACTTCACGGATAAGTTCCTTAGTATCTCCTTTTTCACCCACATCGAGATGGATTTCAATATTCAACCGCGGATAGACGCCTTTGGCCAGTTTAGCTGTAACAAGCGTAGCCACTTCCAAGCTCAGGTACGTCTCATAATAAATGCGCTGACGAAGGCTTGACATGTAGTTATGCCGTTGACGCCGATAAAAATAGCGGGCACCTTTTCCTACACGATGGATAATTATTGCGGTAACAAAACAGACTTCGCGACGATGGTGTGGATGGGAATCGGTTCCGAAAATCAGTTTATACTGCTCTTTTGGATTTTCAGCAATATAGGCCATAATCTCAGCGTATGTCTCATCTAGAGTTAAATTGCCGCGGGAAGGGCTGTGAAAGCACATGTTCATCTTGCACCTCCAAACGTTTTCTCAGATGCTACCTTTTCTAGTATAAAGCAAACGCGAAATTTTTGCAAACTCCTCCACACTTAGCGTCTCTCCGCGCCGCGACATGTCGATACCTGTGGCAGCGCCGGCATCAGCCAATTCTTCTTTTGAGAACGGCAGCGCGGCATGCAGAGTGTTGAACAAAGTTTTACGTCTCTGAGCAAATACGGCATCAACCAGCCTAAAAAAGAATCGCTCATCACCAACATCATAGCTGGGATTGGTTAGAGGTGTTATTCTCACTACCGCGGAAGAAACGTCCGGCCTGGGGAAAAACACTGTTCTTGGTACATTAAAAGCGATTTCACAGCGGCCTGCATACTGGCAAAGCACGGCAAGCGATCCGTATGCTTTCCCTCCGGGAGGCGCTACTATCCGCTGAGCCACTTCTTTTTGCACCATGCAAACAAATAGTGAGAAGCAATCCCGATATTCTTTGAGCCAGCGGTAAAAAAGCGGCGTTGCTACATTATATGGCAAATTGGCCACCAGTTTAACCGGTTTCTGCGCGCAGTGTGCTCGCCAGTCAAAATCCATGGCATCCTGATGAACAAGTTCAACATTATCATAGTCCGCAAGTGTTGCCTGCAATACTGAAAACAGCCGCGCATCAATTTCCACAGCCGTGACGGCTTTCACTTTTTCAGCCAGCTTCTGAGTAAGGGAGCCGATACCCGGTCCGATTTCCAGCACCGTATCTGTCTGCTCCAGATTGGCTGTGTGCACAATTTTCCGCAAAATATTTTCGTCTACTAAGAAGTTTTGTCCCCATTTTTTCTTCAAGCGTATGCCATGCTGCGCCAACAGCTTCGCAACATCTGTTGGAGTTGACAGTTTGACCATTATTTATGTCACCCCTTTTAACAACCCCAATAGCAGGGCAGGTTGCCGTCCATTGGTTGTACAACCCATACCCATTCTTCGTACATAGCGTTTCAATCCACGTAGCGGCCTGATTACTTCAAGCTCCATTTCTTATCTATGTGTTTTGTGACTTCGGCTTCAATACGATCCAGCTTTTCCGAATTAAGCTTGAACCCGTCAACAGCGCGCCAAATTTTTGACTGTGGTCATTCTCTATGCGGATAACAGTGGCTTTGACCGAAGCGAGTTCGTCTTTGGTCGCCATGTTTTGTTTGACGCCGGCCAGTTCTTTTTCATTGTTTTCAAACCGCTTATTAAAGTCGATATACATTTTCTCTAGCAAGGATAAGATTTTTTCCTCGTTGTTCATGCAATCGCTCCTCCCACAGTACAAGTTTTCTACCCTGAAAATAACCCCCACACTCCCCTCTCCCTGCGGGAGAGCAACCGGGCGAACACGCAGGTTCGCTCCTACAGCACCCATCCCGGCTATTCCCCTCTCCCATTAGTGTCTGTGAATCGGCTATTTCGCCGATTCAGACGAGTCCGACATCTGACCTCCGACCTCTAGCAATGGGAGATGGCTAGGGTGAGGGCCAGCTGAGGCGCATTTTCATCCTTCTAATGGTGCGGCAGGCGGCATGGGTGTCTACTTAGAAAAAGACATAGCCTTTTTAACTAGGATTTCAGAATACCCATACAAATCATCAAGTTTGGCAATTGGGTACTTACTAAATTCCTTATTCTCGCCTTGAATATGCATAAACATGGCACGATCTCTCAGATACAGTCTGCATATCCATTTTGTGACTTTATTGTCAAACAGGATGCCAAAATATGATCGAGTATCTTTATAAGTAATTAAAGAGATGTCAACGTGATTTCGCAAAATAGATTTAACTATGTAATAAGCTTCCATTTCGCTCTCTGTGGTTATGGTTTTATCAGTGCCCTCAAGTTCTACTAAATTACGGTCAATCACCTGTTCTGTCGGTGCTTTTTCTTGATCTTCTCCTGTTTTCAGTGCTGTTTGGATTTTTTCATTTACTAATTCGTTTATGTAGGTGCTTATAGATTTTTTTACCAAGGGTTTGAATTTGTCTACGATATTTTGGGTCTTTAAACCTTCAAAAACACCGCATCCAAGTATAAATCGTACATAAGCGTCTGATGGAAATCCTTAAAGTTTTCTATGTCTTCCAGCTCTTCCTCGGTCTATTCATCGCCCTCGTGATGTGCGGCAATGGTTTCGATGAAAGATAGGAATTTGCTTTCTCTTCAGTCATACAATATCATAGAAACCGGAGCTAGACAATTTTTTTCTAGCATAATATTCCATAATGGGTGCTGTTACAATCTATTCTCACTTCGAGCTATTTGCGTTGTGAGCATTTTTAAAAAATGCTCACGCAGTTATTGAGGTAGCAAGGGCATTTTTTCAGCGGACCTGAATATAGGTGTTAATATGGGCGTTAATGATTGCAATTCTTTGTCATTTTCGTTATCATATAAGCTAAGCGAAAGGATGATGATGATGAGCACTGTTTATCCTCTCGATGAGATTCGCAGCCGCTTAAAACCGGTCTTTGACGCAGCACCAGTTTACCGCGCGGTACTGTTTGGTTCCTACGCAAAAGGCAAGGCCACCGAGAGCAGTGATATCGATATCGTTATCGACAGCTGTGGCGAACTGCTCAACATTGACTTTTATAGCGTATTGGAGGACATAACAGAAACATTGGGCAAAAAGATTGACCTTTTTGAAATCACCGAAATCAAACAACACTCTCCCCTCTACAGTGAAATCCAAAACGAAGGGGTATTGCTCTATGACCGGCAAGGATAGAATTATTCTACAGAGAATTGCTGGTTATGCTAGAGAAACCAGTGAATATATTCAGGGGATAACGTTTACTGCTTTTATGCAAGACAGAAAAACCATCGCGGCGTCTGCATTTTGCATCAGCCAGATCGGCGAGCTTGCCAAAGAGATCAGCGTGAACACCCAGTCCGCTTATCCTCAAATTCCGTGGCGCAGCATTAAGGGAATGCGCAACAAAATTGTTCACGACTACGAAAATGTCGAACTTGCCGTTTTATGGGGAACCATCACCAAAAGCCTGCCGACTTTGGTAGAGAGCATTGACGCCTTGCTAGCATCAGAAGCAGATTAGAACACCATATTTTTACTTGAAAAAGACCACCTATGTCGGGTGGTCTTGTTTATGATGGTGCGCCCGGCATGGGCAATAGTTTGGCGTCGAGAGAGTTTGCTTATTCCAGTACTTCCACCCTCACTTTGCCCACACCGGAAGAAAGCATGCCGATGACGCGGGCCGCCGCCATAGATAAGTCAATCACTCTCCCCGGGATATGCGGACCATAATCATTAATCAAGACATCGACGCTGCGACCAGTTCTTAAGTACGTCACGCGCACCATTTTTCCTGCCAGTTCCCGTGAGGGAGAAGCTGCCGTTAATTTATTCATATCAAAGATATCGCCATAAGCAGTTCTATTTCCCTGAAAAGCAGCGCCGTACCAGGAAGCCAATCCTTCGATCACTTTGCTGACCCGACCATCCCGGGCGCTAGCGGTAATCACAGGCGCCGCTTGCTTGGTCCCGACATGAACAACACTGTTAACCGGTTCAGAAACCCGCTTTTCCTCAATAAATTTCCGCTCTTCCTCCTGACCGTCAACATAAACTAGTTCATAGCTCCGCTCAATAGTTCCGGGCTTGCCGGCAACCACTATCCTCCGGCGTCCATTGGCTAACTCGGGGTCGTTTACATGTTGCGTTTTGAAAGGGATAGCTACTTCTTCACGAAGGATCTCCTTGCGCACACGGCTAACGTGCACTTTGGCGCCTTCCGCCAACTGCTGATTCAAACCGGGCACCACCCGGTCGCTTTGCCCCACCGAAACGCCTAGTTCACTAAGTAGCTCTGCTGTAGTACCTGCGGTGGAATAAACAAGGCTTGTTCGTCCGTCAACCTGCAAAAAAAGCGGTACAGCTCTTTGCAGTCGAATTTCCATGCCCCGTTTTAACCTGGTTTCCTCCGTCGGTGTCAGCAAATCGCTCTCTCTAAGATAGAAGCCGCCCTCTGCCAGAACTTGACCAACCGTTTCAGCACGTGTTGAAATCTGCCCCGTTTTTCCGTCAACAACTAGAACCACCTGTTTTGTAATAACATGAGGGTAAACCGCCAGAAAAAAAATGATTAGCAGAAAAACGATCAGCATCCCTTTTCCCATCGCCTGCATGCCTTTTAGCTTGCTACACCAGCCGGGAAGGGCCATGTCCATTCCCCCTCTTTTTATTCTTTACTACCTAATAGCTATTTATGGCCTATCTTTCCAAATTTATGCACGGCTATTTCCTTTAATCTCCAGTTTAAACAATTTTTTAGCATTCTCGGTTGTGCAGTCAGACAACTCTTCCGGCGTTATACCGCAAAGAGCGGCAACTTTTTTAGCGACCTCCAGCAAATAGGCCGGCTCATTCCTTTTACCGCGATACGGAACGGGCGCCAGATAGGGAGCGTCAGTCTCCAAGAGCAGCTTATCTTTAGGAATAGTTCCCGCCACAGCCGCCAGATCCCTGCTGTTGTTAAAAGTAACAGGCCCTGCCAGCGAAATATGAAAACCCAAATTGAGACAACGAGCAGCAAAATTTCGATTGCCGGAAAAACAATGCAATACTCCTCCGACAGTTTCTGCCCCTTCCTCCCCTAAAATAGTCAGGACGTCTTCATGGGCATCACGATCGTGGACAATAATCGGCAATGATAATGATTTAGCTAAACGAATCTGTTGGCGAAACAATTCCTGCTGAAGATTGCGCGGGGAATGATTGTAATAGTAGTCAAGCCCCATTTCTCCGAGCGCGACCACATTTCCGTCCAGAGCCAACTGCCGCAACTGAACAAGAGCTTGTTCACCAACCCTGGCTGCCTCGTGCGGGTGAATACCGACTGCCGCAAAAAGTTGCTCTCTTTTAGCAGCGAGAGCCACAGACCGCCGGGACGAAGGCAGATCGTAACCCACATTAATTATCGCCCTGACACCTGACTCTTTAGCTCGCAACAAGACATCCTCCAGGTCATGAGCAAAACGGTTGTCGGTTAAATGCGCATGTGTGTCAATCATGTCAATCCCTTCTAATAACCCCAATAAACATGGGGGAAGTCCCGATGGTTAAAGGATTTTTCCTGTTTTGTGTTGCGCAGGTTTATGCAGGTTTTGGCACGTTAGGGCAACTTTTGGGCACCAATCGGGCACAAACGTTTGCCTGGTTTGAACAACGTTACCGGTGATCTTTAGGTATTTCTCGACCAATGAAGCGTTTTCCTGCCATCGTTTTGAATATTAATTGTTGTGCTAGAAATTTGGATAGCAAACCCAAAACTTTGGCGACCGGCTAAAACGTGTGTCTTCCCATCGGCGTCCGTTTCAAGAACATCTAATGCGAAGATACCATCCACCACTGCTAAGCCACGTTTGTAAATGTTGCTATACCAGCTTAGTATGTTAATACGAATAGAAATGTTACTGTTATTCCCGCTGTATTTACCGTTCCCACCGTTTGGTGACCAGACTTTAGGATCGTCGTTTATCCGATGAAATCAAGCGTCTTTTTACCGGTGGTATCAACGTTAATACGGGCAAGGACTGTTTCAATTTGCTTTCGGTAACTTAGAAGGATGGCTCAATTTGGCCCGGATTATCCAATTGCATAATTTTCTTGTGGTAAAAACCAGGAGCCGTGCAACATGGTATCCTCCGTACGACCACGCTACAGTACCCCGAACGTGTAGCATGATTGCATAAAAAACAACACTAATTGCCGACAAATTTAATTTTTTGTCGGCAATTAGTGTTGACATCGCTATTGATGTTGACTTTCTTCTGCGGCAAATACCTGACGCAGGAAGCCATTATGCAGACCCTCCAAAACCGAGGGAATGATTATGACCGCAGCAGTTTTGATGAGATTATCAGCTTTTCGGAAAACTATGCTATGCTGGTAAAGTGGCGGCAATTCTTAAGGCGTACAAAGCTGCCGAATACTGAATAAATATCTCATGACAGTACCCCAAAAAAGCAGTTCTAAATCTAATGGATTTAAATTTTGCTCACAGCTTATGTCGGCTACTAACTTGTGTGGACAGCTTGTTAATTGACAAGCTGTCCAATTTTCCAGAACTTGCGGCTAAGACAGTTTCTACCATAGCAGCACCATAGTCACCAGCCAATACGAGAATAAAGAGCTGGCAATGACAGCAAAGGCAACCGAAAAGAGGCAAATCCGTGAGTAAATAGTGAGGCAGTTTGGTCGAATATGCTTGCTTAGTACGCCGCTCGCTTCTGCGGTCTCTTGATCACTTACGGTTATTTTTGAGAGAACAACTACGGAGACGATAGAAATCAAGCACAGAACCAAGCAGGTCAGGATGATTGCGCCGAGCAACCTATTCAACCAGCGTAAATCAAATCTGATTGGATCACCCAGCGCTTCCAGGTGCAGGAATTGGAACAGCTTACCATCACCCAATCTAGCCCTGAGCACGGTCCGTAGCTCATCGATCACATTCATTAGCTCTTGAGGCATATAGTGGGAAATTTGGTTAAGGGCACAAAGGGCATCCGGGCACTTCTCACAAGGATCTACGGTCACCATAGCCTGCTCTGCTATCATTGTTTCTTGGTCTAACACCTGAATCCGAGACACCGGAACTGCTGGCACACTCACGCTAAGGTATACCAGAGTATCCGGTGCAAGAGATAAAGCACGGTCGTCCCCCTTCCAAGGGATAAAAACAGTGTCATTAATGGCGAGTCGACCGAAGGCCAACTGCTCACGCTGAAGGGCTTGAAATGCTTTTATACCAGGCATACCGTGTGGATGCCCTGACCTTGGCATATCAACCAAACTAGGAACAATATGCCAGAGCGCTTTATCATCTAACGGCAACGCAGCTAAAAGCGGCAACTCCGCTTGTAGTACCCCCACAATAGTGTATGTTTCCGTCACACGAATCGGACGGGTGCCATCTGACACGATCATGTTTATGGATAGCTGTTTGCCAATGACTTGTCTGCCACCTAACCTCTTGTGCAGTCGAGCCCCGATGACACAGACTGATCTATTGCGTTGCAGATCCACATCATTGATGAACCTGCCTTGAGTCAAACCGAGACCCATAACATCCTTCAGGGCGGGCGTGACCCTGCTAAGCATAGCTTGCATGGTGAAAATTGCACCGGAAGGAGATCCAGCCCTCGCCTTCAGCTCTACGTCAGATATGGTTCGGCTGTCCCACAAAGCGATGGCATTGATCTGTGGCATCTGTTCTGCGAGCACAGCTAGATCCGTATTATCCAATAACCCCCGAGCTTTCGTGTTGACGACAACATACTTAGGCATAAGATACAAAAGATAGGTGCCACCCCTCTCACCGTACCTTTGTCGAATTTCTGCCTGGCCGACCATATTAACGGTAATAAGCATGCCTACAGCGGAAGCGCCTACTATCAGAGTCAAAAGGGTCACTGCACACCATTGCCGATAACAGTCTCTTGAGTAGTGTCAGCAATATAACCCCCCTATCCCGTCGAAATTTGCATGTATTTAAGGGTTCGTTTCATCAGAAAAAGCTGCAACGGCAGAGCAAAAACCAAGGATAGAAATGCCGGAACAATGAGTGGGACTGGTGTGACCATCAGCAGGTGAGACAACGCTGCGGCTACCAGCACACCTCCCGTCCCTGCGGCTATCAGCAAAATGCAAGTACCACGAATCGGCGCATTGCGTGTATAGCTCAGGGAATAGAATGCGGTCAGGCTGCGTACATACAAAACAAGACATATTCCAAACAGAAACACCAGCCCCGTTACGAAAACTAGTGCAAGGAAATGGATATATCCGTACGCTGTCGTCGCTTGGCCTATAAGATAATCATTGCCTCTGCCGAATCTGGCCTCCAAAAGCTTCTGTGCCTGCCCTACTATGACATCCGACGTGGGTAGACCATGAATTAAATATACCCTCACCCTAGGCATGACAGAGGGCCAGACTTTTTCAGTAGCAAAATATCGCTCTGCTTCTTGTCTCAATATTTCTACGGGTATGAAGACGTCTTCTATCGACTCCATGTCCGTACCGATACCAAGCAGTCTAGGCTTGGGGCGTGCTATTACGCCGATTATTTCAAATTCCTTGCCCAACAAGCGCACACGATCACCTACTTCACTACCTAACACCCTGGCAAAGTCCTCGCTGATAACTGCGACCAAGCGAGACTCATCGACATCTTGAAAGAACCTGCCTTCTTTCATCGTAAAGCCCCTGAACTTGCTGTATGCAGAATTGACGCCTGTCACCCCGGTCTTGGAGCTGGCCTTAGGTGTATTACCGTCGCCCAACAACGTCACGACCGACCTGTATTCAGGATTGACGTGCTTTACAAAAACCTTTGACACGTGTTCAATTTTTCCGGCAATCTTCCCTAGGCCTTCATAGTCCAGAACTTTTGTATTTCCCGCGTCATCTAAGTATTCATTGTGCAGCACTATAACAGAAGTTCCAATTACACCGTAAGTCTCCCGATATTCGCGTCTTCTTTCCAAAATTGCAAAGAGGACCATTAATGTTGCAACCAAACACATGGAGGTCGCCGCGGACACGGCTATGATCCATATCGACCTGACGGATACCCTCGATCCTTCCATGCGACTACCATTCACGGCTTCTACTCCCTCTCTGAATCGAAATCCTGCAAAGCTTTTGCGCATATCCATCATAACGATCTGCGTTAAACAGCAGACAACACCCCATTTTCTAGTCGCCCAAGATAAGCGTGGTTTTTCCGACAGCTTAATTTCCGAACAACTCAGTGTATGCTACATAACAGCTTGGACAATGCTCCAAAGCAGTCGCATTGCCAAAAAAA
>JAGXTN010000053.1 GCA_018333455.1 Dethiobacter sp.
TCATCTGAATTTATGGGTGGTCAGAAACCATGATCCGCCTGTAGACAAGCTCGTAAAGAATATTCCGGATAAGACAGAGTTCTATGAATTGATACAGTTCACAGAAAAAATGCAGTTGTATAATGCCTATGAGGATGACTACTCGCAGGTAACAGAGTATGCTGAGTAAGATCACGATGTAATCCGCGAGGGATTATTTTTTTGTTATTTTTCTTTTGTTGAATGGAGAATAGATTGTAACAACGCCTATAATGGAATATTATGCTAGAAGAAGAATTGACTAGCTCCGGTTTCTATGATATTGTATGACTAAAGAGAAAGCAAATTCCTATCTTTGAGATGGCTTTGGCAATGATTGGGTTACGGGCTCTGTGCCCGTAACCCAATCTTATGTTTGCACCTTCGGGTCTTTCGTCGTTGGTGATGTTGTTTTCAGTTATCCCTGAATCAGTAAGCACTCCCGCACCGTACCCTTTCTAATGGCCAGTGGAAACACGTGGTACACTGTCCATTAGAAAGGGTAAAAGAAAAATGGTAAAGCAATACGTAGCGGAGTCCAAGAAGTTAGATGCTAGGTAAAAACACAGAGTATAATAATACCACTGGAAGAACATAATGGCTAGAGAAGTCAAGGAGCAAACTTTATGAAAATAACACAATCTAGGCAAGACAAAAATTACAAAGCAATACTTACAGCCAATGCCTTCGTCTCCTTCGCTGATGGCTTCTATTACCCGCTACTGCTGGCCTTTCTTATCGACATTGGCGACGTGCCGCTGCTGGGACTTGGCCTAGGAATAATCACTATCTTTGATTCACTCAGTTCATATGTCGCCGGGGAATTATCTGATACTCACGGCAGAAAACCGTACCTAGTGGCCAGCGCCATTATCAGCCCTGCTATCTTTATCGCCTACCCTCTGCTCCCACTACTCGAGCAGGTAAGCCGTGAGCTAATGTTAACAGCTCTCCTCTTGTTACTAATCATCGACGGCATCACAGATGGTGTCTGGGATACAGTGGAAGCAATTTATTTGGGAGACATTACGGTCAAAGTCTTCAGGGGAAGCAGGATGGGCACATATTGGGGCATAGGAGGCACCATCTTCGGGACCGCCACGATTATAGCCGGCTTTTCCGGCCTCCATATTGACTTTCTCGCCTCAGCAATTATTGTATCCTTGATTTATCTAGCGGGAATTTTTATGCTTCTGCGAATTAAAGAGTCGGCACCAAAACCTGATTAGAAAAATCAGAACAAATACCTTGCCGATTTTACAACTTACCAGTAGCAAGTAGAGCTATTAACGCCTCCGGCGTGGCCGGGACATCCTCTTGTTTTGCCAACATGCCACTGCTTACTAATTTATCATATAGTTCTAAAACCAGCGGGTTTTTCAAGCTTGCTGCTGCCAGCACGTCCTGACGGCGAAAAACATTGATTGGTGAGCCTTCTGCAATAACTTTTCCTTCTTTGAGTACAAAGACAAAATCTGCCCAAGCGTAGACTTCATCCATATTATGACTGGACACGATTATGGTGGCACCATTTGTATTGAGCGTGTTCAGTAAACTCATGACCTGTGAAGTGCATACCGGGTCTAACGCGGCAGTCGGTTCGTCTAAAATGATTAATTCCGGCTCCATTGCCAGCACACCGGCAATAGCCACCCTTTTTTTTTGCCCGTAACTGAGAAGGTGGGGCGGCTTATCCCTTAGTTCCCAGATACCTGCTTCTTTCATAACCTGCTCCAGTTTTATCCTTATTTTCCCCTCCGGCCAACCAAGGTTCATTGGTCCAAAGGAAACGTCTTGGTAAACACTGCCGGAAAAAAGCTGGCTGTCTGTATCTTGGAAAACAATACCCACCTTCTTGCGCAGCTCTTTAATTCCTTTGCTGCTGTAATCCATTTTTTGTCCGTTATATCTTACTTCACCACCATCAGGCCTGTTAATGCCGTTAAAGTGCAGCAACAAGGTTGTTTTTCCCGCGCCGTTATTGCCGATAAAAGCAACTTTTTTCCCCTCAGGAATTTTAATAGACAGACTGTCCAGGGCTTTCGTTCCATCAAGATAGGTAAAATCTAATTTTTCTGTTGATACGATATATGTGGCCATCAGAGCTACTCCTCCCTAAACAACAAAGACCAAAGAGACAAGGCCCAGTTCCAACAAAACAAAAAGAAGCGTATTGGGCAAGGAAAATTTATATTCCGGACTTAATACCTTTAACTCTCCCTCATACCCTCTCGATAACAGGCTGTTATACATTGCTTGCGATTTAAAAAACGCTTTGCCCCATAGATTTGCAAAAAGCACCCCAAAAGAAGTGATTGAGCGCCTAAAATCAATAAATCCAAGCCTGGCCGACTGTGCTGCGTAGATACTAAAAGCTGTTTCTATGAAAACAAAAATGAACCGGTAAATAAGCATGACCAGCTCTATCACCATAGCAGGTACTCTTAGCAATTGCAGTACATGGAGTAAATCAGTCATAGGTGTGGTGAGAACAAGAAAATACAGGGCGGAAACAGCACTTAAAGACCTAAGTAGCACACCTGTAGCCAGCGCCAAACTAGTTGCGGTAACTCCCAGATAAAAGTTTCCAATAGTCAGTGCCACCAGCATTCCGGCAGCGGAAACGTTGACAGTTACAGCAAGACTTAGCCCTCCTGCCAACAAAAAACCGGTCGGGGCCAAAAGCAACTTACCAACAACAGTCACAGGAGTACCCGCCTTAAAGACCAATAAACTAAGCATTACAGCCATAATAGCTAGGTGAACCGCCATTTTATCAGTAGTCACGCTCAACAAAATAGTTACAAAGGCAAAGATAACTTTCTCCAGCGGATGGAAGTGGCACATTTTATTCTTATAGACAAATTGGTCAATATATAGCATTAGCTTTTCTCATCTACTTTTTTCCTGGCTTCCCCTCGCCGTAACCCGAAATAATAGCCAAGAAATCCGCTGCCAAGGGCTGCCTGCAAGGCAAACAGCAAACTTTCCGTTTCTCCACCGGGCGGTTCCCAGACAGCGTTAACCCAAGTCTGGTAGCCAGGGTTAAGCTCTAAAATTGTTTCCTCGGCAAGTCCATCTGCACCGGAAAACTCTGAATCAGTAATTGTGAGTAGCGGAATAAGCGCAAGAATCACAACAAAAGCCAGCAGTAAAATATTTTTATGCGCCAGCGTCACTGCCAACACTCCCCTTCCTTTTATGCTGCAAACTAAAAATCTTTAACAGAGCAAGCTCTCTTGGACTATAAACAAGCAAAAAGTTAAAGATAACTACCGTCAGCAAGCCCTCACTGATGGCCAAGGGAATTTGCGTAACGGCAAAAACGGACAAAAACTTAGTTAGTGATGCCAACACACCCCCGAGCTCCGCTGGAAAAGCCAGTGCTAACTGGACAGAAGTGGTGATATATGTCATCAGGTTGCCAAGGAGCGCCGCCAAAAAAACCGCAAAAGCACTGGCTATGCCCATCCCCCGGGAAAGCTTATAAATGCCATAAGCCGTAAATGGCCCCACAATAGCCATGGCAAAGGCATTGGCGCCTAGGGTAGTAAGCCCGCCGTGGGCAAGCAGCAGCGCCTGAAATAACAATACAATGGTGCCGATAACACTCATAGCTGTGGGCCCAAATAATACCGCCCCCAAGCCTACACCGGTTGGATGTGAACTGCTGCCTGTAAAAGAGGGGATTTTCAGAGCTGACAGGACAAAGGCAAAGGCCCCCGACACACCTAACAGTAACTTTAATTCCGGATTGTGAGCTGCCTTTCTAGAAAGAGAAAAGACCCCGTAAACCACAAAAGGCAGACTGGCTACTGTCCAAAAAACTGCCCAAGGCAGCGGCAGAAACCCTTCCATGATATGCATGGCATAAGCAGGCTTTGGTAATAACAACAATATTCCCGCCAGAGTAAACGAAACTAATTTCATTTTATCACCCTTCCTTTCAAGTCAAAAATGCCACGATTGCCTCCGTCCGTTTCGGCACCAGAGAATCCATATCGATCAAATTAATGGTCATGGGCGCTCGCCTTGACAAGCCTATTCGAAAAGCTTAACATATACCCTATACTGGTATTAAGGAGAATTTGAAGATGAAAAAATTCGCCATCAATCAGGAACGTTGCGACCATTCTCCCAAATGCCTTGTTCGCCGCGAATGTCCAGCCAAAGCAGTCCAGGAAGTCGACGGCAGCTATTATATAGACATGGGTTCCTGCCGCGGCTGCGGGCTTTGCGTTGGTGTCTGCCCACGGGGCACCGTGGAGGAAAGTCAGTCCTAACGCGGATTACCACAGCCCTTGTTTTTAAAAACAAAAAATCCCAGAGCCATAAGCCTGGGAATGTACATAGGTACGCTCCCTTGACCCGAGGGCACGCTAAAATATGGATACAGGCAGGTTTCCTGGCTCCCGGTCATTGCCTGACGACGCCTTCCCCCAAAAAGAGTGGCTTCATTGCCGCCAGGCTTCCGGTTACAGTGGCGGGACCGCTCGGGTTTTCCACCCGATTCCCTTTTACCTCCGTACGGAGCACCTGTTTCCACTTTGTGAACTTTGACAATACTTTAACATATTTACTGTCTAAAAAGCAACTACTAGCTGAAAATAGCTGTATTGATCTGTGACAATGTCATGGTATAACTCCCTAATTTTGCAGCACAATCAATAATAAACTTGGCCTGAGGCACTGAAAAATATAGTGTTTCTGGCCATTTTTATTTTGAAAAATGAGAATAAACATATAGCGAATTAGAGCGAAATATGGTATAATAGATACATATCTCCAGCTCCA
>JAGXTN010000145.1 GCA_018333455.1 Dethiobacter sp.
GTTGTTATTCGGCAAATTAAATGCGCATAAAAACGTCACGATAATTGCGCATGAATCCAGTGTAATTATTTGATCTTTTGGATTACAATGGGGGCTCTGCCCCCAAACCCCCGGGATTTAACGCTTTTAGTTTCTCCAAAGGGTAAAATAAACAGACTGGGGCAACACATTGTTGTTGCCCCAGTCCGCCCTTTTTTAGAACCTGCCAGGCGCTCGGGTTGCTTCCCAGCATTGCCCTATCCTCCTGCCAGGAAAGAGCCTCAAAATCGTTTGTTTTTTGTGGAATTTGTTGTGATGAAAGGCTCCAGAAACCCATCAGGTTTAACATCATACATGGTTTCGGTAAGAATTTGGCGTAACGAGTCCATAGAATCAAAATCATGAAACATCAAGGTTACTGTAAGGTTACCGGAGCGGATGTGAACAGGGTACTCGTTAAAGATTGTTTTTCCACCCCAGGACTGAAAGCGTGTGTTCTTGTTGATGTGGATGTTCACTTTAGTCGCCTCCTTAAAGAGCGATATCCTCTTGGGCTATCTGAATAATTTCAGCATCAATGGCCCGAACTTTCCTCTGGCACGCTACTAAGAGTGCTTTTTCCGCCAGATTGTTGATTTTTCTTGGGAGTCCGGAAGTCAAACCAGTAATAGCTTCTACTGCGTCTGGGGTAAACAACGGGTCAGTCACTCCTGCAAGCGTTAACAGAGCCAAAAGATAGTGGCCAACCTCATCTTTGTCCAAGCCTTTAAACCCGTAGTTCATCGTAATCCTTTGACGCAGGGGCTCATTAATCTGGAGAGAGAGTTGGTGCAAAAATGACGGCTGCCCCGCCAGAAGTACCATGGCATAATTTTTTGAATCCATCTGAAAATTGAAAAGCAACCTTAGGTCATTTAGGATGGCATGCTGGATGAACTGAGCCTCGTCAATAATGATAAATGTGGTGACATTCTTCTGGTAATGGGCATTGACAATATGCTCCTGAACCTGGTGGAACAAATCTACTTTGCGAAACCGGGGCTGCAGGCCTAAACCAACAGCTAAGTGACGGTAGAAGTCGATTACAGTAACCGAAGACAGAGGCATGTAGACCACACGAAACAGTTGAGGATTTAATTTGGCCGCAAATGAACGAATGGCGGTGGTTTTCCCGGAGCCAGGTTCGCCATACACCAGAGCAAATCCTCTGCCAGTTTTGAAGTACTCCATGCGGGATAAAAACTGCTTGTGGTCGGTGGAAGAATAAACGTGTTCTGCTGGAATGTTTTTGTCAAAAGGATTCAGCGTCATACCGTAAAACGCTCTAAAAGTCATTGGAATCACCCCCACCGTAAAGTGAGACGAAATCAATTTGCTGTCTCTGGTTCTGTTTGCGGATAATTCGGGAGTTGTCAATGGGGCGTACCGGGTATATCGTGAGAAGGGATGGTGGTTCACCCACTTTTACATATACTTTAGAGAGATCATCCGGGTCAAAGCGTACAGTAATGGTCTGGTCAATCAGTGCCTGCGGCACTTCAAATACCTTGTTTAAGAGCGATATGGTCGCATCTTTTTTAACCTTTCGGCTTGCTTCATGCAGAAACACTTTTTCCAGATGCTCTATGGAATCCACAAACCGAAACCGATCTTTATCTCTTAAAAAACGCTCCATGGGAGTTTGTCCCTCAAGCGATTTATGGACGCGGACATTGTAGGTGGATTCCATGTAGGATAAAAACCGTGCATTCAGTTCTTCCAGCGAACATACTTCGGGATCCAGCGGCCGGATAAATTGATCCCGAATTGTGCGAAAAGCCCGTTCAATTTTGCCTTTTGAGCAGGGTGAGTACACACGGGCATGGATTAAAATGATGCCAAGCGTTGCACAAATCAAACGCAACTGCAAGGAATCGTACACCTTTCCGTTATCGGCAAAAATTCTTTTTGGCAGCCCTCGCTTTAAAATGGCTTTCTTTAGTACTGCCTGGAGAGTTTGGCTGTTTTCTTCAAAAAAGAACTCGCCATGCATGAAAGCCCTCGACGCATCATCAAGAAATGCCAGGAGGAATGTCCGCTTTTTCTTGCCGTCTATGATAAGGTAAGGTCCTACCATGGTATCTGTTTGCCAACAATCGTTAGCAAACTCAAACACAAAGCGTTTATGTTCCACGGGCTCATCTGCTTTTACATCCAGCTTTTTAATGAACCGGCTTACGGTAGAGAGAGACGCCGGGTATTTCCCCAGTTCACCTCGGGCTAATAGTTCATGATAGATCGTTGTGGCCGTTTTAGCAGGGTAGAGTCCTTTCATTTCCCGAATGGATTTAGCCACCTGATCCTCAAGAATACGGGACTGTCCCTTGTCATTTCTTTGCTTTCTTTTAAGACCGTCCAATCCGAAGCGGCGGTAATCGGAAAGCCATCGGCGCACGGTGTTCGGGGAAAGCTCACGTAAGCCTGTATTCGGCACCTGTAGCGGCTTACTGCAAACCTCCTCTAGATAGTCTTTCGTTGGGGAGTTTGCCGTCCCATTCACGAGTGGTGCAATCATCGAAAAACGGAAAAGGGCCAACTCGTTTCTGGTTTTCTCATCCATGGTCATGCCTCCTTGGGAAGTTAGTACAGTTAACATGACCCGAATTCGCCAATTCTTACCGCAAATGGTCTGTGTGATGCTAAATTACACAAAATGGTTTCAGAAAAGCAACAAGATAATGTCCAAATATCTTGGCAGTCACGTAAAGCGTCACCTAAAAACAAAAAACCCCCTCACAGGGCATACGAAAAGTAAGCAATTCTTTTTTCAGTACGTGTTTACAAAGCTCTTGGCAATGAAATCGAAATATCGTAGGTTAAAATCCTGAATGCCCCATCGGTATACGATGCGACAAAAAGCTTCCAGCCACGGCTGTTCAGCTTGGATCACGATTTCCATAGACCCTAAAAAGCCAAAAATTACAGGTCTATTCTCTACGATACGTTTCCGGTAAAA
>JAGXTN010000080.1 GCA_018333455.1 Dethiobacter sp.
CCGATTGGCTTTTCTTCTTTAAGAATCTCCAGTACGATTTTGGATTTGAATTCAGCTGTAAATTGTCTTCTTCTCCCCATTTTCGCGAACCTTCTTTCCTGACAGTTTCCTGTCTTTTTATCAGGCTCACTAAGAATTTCGGAAATTTTGTCTAGTTTCATGGGGACATTATACCTGCGGACGCGACACAGTTTAGTCATTTTATAAACTTACAAAGCCATGATTTCTCACCTGACCATGCTGAACGGAGAGAAGCAAGCTTGCGATTTAGTAAGTTTTCTGCCGAGAGTACCTCGATTTGGGTCACGCACATTTGGCGCGACGCAGCCGGTGTGGAGCGCATAGACGAATGGGAGCTGCCTGCCACGTAGGAGTATTGCGGGGCGGGCTTGGCAGTACACTAAACGATAATAGTTTTCTTGACTATAATCTATTGACAAACATATCGTATATGATATAATAAAAGTGTACTGAGGAGGGCGCAAGTATGTGGAACATTATCTTTTACGAAAAAGAGGACGGCACAACGCCCATCCAAGAGTTTTTAGATAAATTGCCTGTAAAGCACCATGCGAAAGCCCTTCGTGATATTGACATCCTTGAGAAATATGGAACAGCTCTCACTGAGCCGCACGTGAAAAACATCAGTGGCAAGCTATGGGAACTGCGTATTAAGTCAACAAGCGACATCTCGCGGATTTTCTACTTCATTCCTGTTGGCAAGAATATTGTCTTACTTCACGGCTTCGTAAAAAAGACACAAAAGACACCAAATAGGGAAATTCAAACCGCAAATAACTATTTGGAAGATTACCAAAGGAGGAATTAGCTATGAATTACAAGGAGTACAAGAAAGCCGTTCTTACGGGAAATCCGGAACTATGCAAAGAATATAAAGCTCTTGCACCTCAATATGAGATTATTGAGGCCGTAATTGCCACGCGTATCGAAAAACAAATGACACAAGCCGAGCTCGCGGAACGCGCCGATACAAAACAAAGTAATATCAGTCGTTTTGAGAGTGGGAACTATAACCCATCTGTAGAATTCCTGCAAAAGATAGCCGGAGCTTTGGATAAACAGCTCGAAATCACACTTAGATGACCAAAATTCACGGCGTGGATACCTCTGAATTTATTCAGGGGAGGAAACGCCGCTTTACAAAGCCATGATTTCTCACCTGACCACGCTGAACGGAGAGAAGCAAGCTTGCGGTTCAGTAAGTTCTCTCCTGAGAGCACCTCGATTTGGGTCACGCACACTTGGCGCGACGCAGCCGGTGTGGAGCGCGTAGACGAATGGGATCTGCCTCTCCCGTAGGTTGACGGGAGGGGCAGATACCGCTGTTTCTTTTTTATATTTTTGCAGAAGTTTTTCAGTAAGGGTGGCGATGGTATGCTATATTTATCTGGAATCCATGCACTCAACGTCTCTTGTGAGTTGCTCACCTGTGGCGACTGGCACTCATCCGGGATTAATTGGCACAGTTTCGTCCTTTTGGAAAGTGAAACAAGTCTTTTCGGCGATTATGGGATAGAACAAGGTAAAACTATCCCAAATAACCCTGGGACCTTCAATGTCGCTAACCATATCCGGGCGCTGCTTGATCTATTGGTGCAAGGCAACTATAGCATCGCTCAAGGCATGAATGAAGACTTTATCTGTAGCGACTTGTATACAGAAGAAATTTTTCAAAAAGTATCTTTAACCAAAAATCTAAGTAATTGGCCGGAGATAGACCGGTTCATGGGGCGTGAATACCATACAGAATGGCTCAGGTTCAAGGAGCGTGAAAAATTGTGAGTAAGCATAAGGATTGGCAAACGAGGCACGGTGAAATTATTCGGTCATTCATCGAATACATGAACGAACAGTCAGTCAACTATATCCTGAAGGGCGGCACGGCACTTTATGTATGTTATGGTTTAGACCGATTTTCTGAGGACATCGACCTGGATAGTACAGACAAAACAACAATAGAGAAAATAGTTGCCGGATTTTGTAAAAAAGAAAAATTTTCTTATCGCACAGCCAAAGATACTGAAACTGTTAAGCGATACATGATCAACTATGGCAATGTTAGTAGACCGATCAAAGTAGAAACATCTTTTAGGAAAAAAGAGATTATGCCGGCCGAAACTACCAAAATTAATAACATCATGGTCTATACAATAGAACCCCTTTGCCTTATGAAAACCAATGCCTATCTCAACAGGGACAAAATTAGGGATTTATACGATTTGGCCTTTATTTGTAACCGGTATTGGGATACATTATCTACCCAGACAAAATTTGTTATCCGTAATGCTGTCGAGCACAAAGGGATTGAGCAGTTCGACTATATTATTAAAACGCAACAAGATGATCTGATAGACACGAAGAAATTGTCTGCAGACTTCCTGGAAATGTACGACAAACTCGGGTTGTTATGCGATGAAACCGAACAGAAAATTGTTGAGGAAACTATACAAAAAAAGCCCAAAACCAATACAGCCTCTGACCTCGCAATTCCCTTAAAAAACCGACCACCCCGTCTGTAATCCACCACCGAAAAAATTATTTTAATTAAAAGGGTGGCGACAAAAAGGAATGAAGCAAAATATACGAGATTCCCGGATTACTGTAACGAGGTTGGATGCGTAACTCCCACCTTATTGTAAAGAGGCGATAAACTGTACAAATAGTTTGCCGTCAAGGCTGGCATCAGAAGACACCAACAGTCGACGCATGTTTAGTCGCTCTTTTAGATTGCCAAAAGCCCCTGCCGGCTGGCACGGTAAAATTGGTGAAGGTACGCTGGCTGACGCTATCCTTGACCGGATAGTCCACGATTCATACACAATCCTCATTGACGGTGAGGATTCAATGCGTAAACGTAAAGGAGTTACAATCTAACAAAAGCGGATGGTCGAGAGCCATCTCAAAGGGGTGGCTCTCTGACCGGAAGCATGGCTCAATTTTTCCGGAGGCGTGGCTCACTGGTCACCGGAATCGCGGCTCTATGACGCCGTAATATGCATACGAAGGCTTATGAAACTTGCCCGACTTGATGGACAGTATAAACACGTAGCACACTGAAAACTAGAAAGGGGAAGAGGGGATTACAAAACGAGATACAGTACTGAGTTCAAGTTTGAAGCCGTGAGCTAGATCGAAAGGACGGGTGAATCGGTATCCATGGCTGCAGCAGAGTTTGTTGTTAACGAAAACAACCTACATGGCTGGTTGAAACGCTGCCGGGATAAGCCAAACATGTCTTTCCCCGGCAGCGGAAAGCTGAGAGACCTTAAGTTGTATTGCTATCTGTTGAAGCAGCCAATCGAATCTCGTAGATATCCATCATGTTGAGCCCTCACATTATGGTATGGTTAATCCTGACTTGTGATTGTTTGACATGTAAACAGTGCCATTGTTTGCCCCCGACTGCTAAAAAATTTCTCGCGATATCAGAACCAAATAATGTTTTTTAACAACTGCGGCATGGCGGCTAAGGAGCTTAAATAAAAATCAATTCCTCCTCCGGACTTGCACTTTACTGCGGTAGAAAAATAAACAAGATTACGGTACGAGTCATCCTCAAGCACTCGCAAACTCACTAATGTGTCGATTGCAAACTTAATATTATTATTGACCGGCTCAAACCATTGGTGCTGAGTCCTAAACACCACGAGCAGCGCTGCCTGTTTAATCGGCGATATTATCAGAGAATCGCACGACTCACGCAACAACTCATCCCACATGCCCTTTGCCTCTTTTATCTGTGAAGCGTACAACGAATACGGCAGAAATGTTTGCGGAATAAGTCGTCCGACCAGCGGGGGAGAAACATTGGTTTTAATCACTATATAGTTTTTTTGGATTAAATCTGTTCCTTCAGGTGTCTCGCACAAAAAGGCACTGGAAATCCCTGGTTTGCTCAAATTCCCGAACATAACTTTACTGCCAAGTCCTGGGATAGTTTCGCTGGGTTTTAAATAAATACTGCTCTCATCTGCTTCCTCTGTAGCATAAGCTTCCTGAAAAACGCTCTTTATTATTTGCGGTATTTCGTTTAAAAAACCCGGCCCACCGACATAAAAGTCGGTGCCTCTCTGAGAGTCTTTAACACCGATAGCGCCATAGAAAATATTGCCGGGATAAACATTTGCAATCAAGTTGCAGTAAAGCATCGCGCTTAATGCAAAATTCGGATTAAAGTTCCCTGGGTCAAAACGCGAATAAGGTGAGCGCACAACAACAAAAACGACAGCTTTTTCCAAAGGAAAATATTGTATTGTACTGAGAGCTTTACGAATAATTTTATGCCATGTCACACAGGCCAACGCCCCTCTTGGATCCCATTCCGGCATAATTTCCCCCGGCCGTGCAAGCGCAGTTGTTTTAGGCGTAAGCAGATTAGTTTTTATCAAGATGTGTGAGTCGCAATCAAAAGCTCGCGCTGCCGCAGAATCTAACCATTTAGCGCTATTATTCTTGTGCATAATATTACCTCCGTAATAGTTTTTAAGGATAGTCCATAATTCATAGAAGGGGGGATATCAATGTTGTCCCTTGCAATAACTTTGAGACGGAAAATAAAATCTCAATCTTTTTTAACGGCCTCTTGCAACCACCGGCTCAGCTCCGCTTTAGGAATGAGAATGCGGCGACCTACAGATAAGGAGGGAAAATCTCGCTGCCGAACAAGTTCGTAAGTTTTTGGCAAGTTTATGCCAAGTAAAAATGAAATCTCTCGGACAGTATAAACCAATTTTTCTTGTTCTGGGTTTTTCATGACAAATACCTCCATACAAATAGTTTAAAGAAACGTTGCAAACACTGGGACTATAAGCACTACTTGCGGTTAGGAGCTATGCAACTCACGGGTCATAAGATTCACACCGCAACGATGAATCCTGACCGAAAAAAGCTATCTAGGGTTTTTGAAGCCGAGGGGAATTGTATTGCTGACAAACGGGGACGACAAACGGGAAAACGGGGGAAAAGACTTATGGACCTTGGGCTTAGAATTCTGAAAATAAAAATGCTGTGACAAATCCGCTCATCATGTGGCCGCCTACCCACCGTGTGAGAACGTGAGCAGGTTTTTGCTGAAACAAAAAAAACGCCACTCAGCGCAAATGCGCTAGTAACGTTTCTCTTTTTGTAAAACGGCATAGCAATGCTATGCTCGCCGTTCACATTCAGGTTCCCTACAGGATAGTAGTGCGTTGCCTATAGAGACCTCTCTCGTTAATCTGGTGCTTTAAATCTAATTGCTGCCAGATTAACTCCCCCACCGTATTTGTAACAAAAAATCATACAAACACAGCACCCACTAAGTACGTCATACCGAACTTCCATGTTTGCTTAAAAGCATGGGTCGGTATCATGGCCGGATAGACTTTAAGTCTAAAGGGCCAGACATATCACATATAGACAATGCGATACGTTTATTACAATTTAAGAATAACACAAATTTATTTGTACGTTGCGGAATGGTTTACCACATGGCTAAACGACTATATGAAGCTTTCCCTGCGAGCCACCACATGGGAGAGCTATAAATACCAAGTTAACGGCCATATCATACCAGCTTTAGGAAATTTGAAGATTGTCCAGTTGCAGACGGCACACATTCAGCGTTTGTACAACGAAAAGCTGCAGGGCGGCAGGCTAGACGGCAAGGAAGGCGGACTGACACCCAAAAGCGTCCGTTATATCCATACCGTTATACACTCCTGCCTAGCGCAGGCGAAAAAAGAAGGATTGTTAACCGTCAATCCGTCCGATGCGGTACGGCTGCCGAAACTTGAACAGAAAGACATTCACTATCTTGACAAAGACGGCATAAAGCTTCTTGGAGATTGCCAAGGAGAGCAAGCACTTCGCGGCCTTCTACCTGACACTAAATACCGGTTTGCGGCGTGGGGAGGTGCTCGGGTTGCGCTGGGATCGTGTGGACTTTAAGGCTAACCAGATTACTATTAATCAAGGGCTAGTGCGGGTGACAGGAAAAGGGCTGGTCTTCCAAGAGGCAAAAACAAAGCTATCAAATCGGGTAATAGGGCTTTGTCCTGCTGCCATGGCCGTACTACGTGAACAGAAAAAGAAGCAGGCTGAAAACCGGCTTCTGGCGGGCGGCGGGTACAACACTGACTTAGACTTGGTATTTGCCAATGAGATAGGCGAACCTATTGACCCTAGAGCTTTTACCAAAGTGTTTGAACGGCTAATAAAGAAGGCAAAACTAAATGTTACTTTCCATGGGTTGCGGCATACCTTCGCCACACTATCATTGGAAAGCGGCGTTGACATCAAAACTATTCAAGAAACGCTGGGGCACCATAGCGCTGCCTTCACGATGGACGTTTACAGCAGCGTTACAGGCAAAATGAAGAAGGAAGCCGCAGACAAGGTTGGGAACCTGCTGGCTTCCTTAATAGAGAACTGATCCCATGAAGGGGCTGAAGAACCAGGGAGAATAGAGCTTCCTGGCATCTTTTTTTAAAGTAGTGTGTAAATAGCTAGTTTTCAGGGGATTTTTCTGCCTGCAGAATAGCAGAAAACCCTTTAAAATCAATGGTCGGGGCGACAGGATTCGAACCTGCGACCCCTTGGTCCCAAACCAAGTGCGCTACCAAGCTGCGCTACACCCCGATTGTATGGCAAAGTTCAGAGCTGTTGTCTGCCCTTCTACCCTGCTCCTTATTGTAACACAGCGACGTACTGTTTGCAATTTATTTTGCTCTATCTGTTTTGCTCTGTCCTGCTCTGAAAATAGCATTTACCATCTGCTTGGGCGGGTTTGAAACCCGCCCAAGCAGATGGTACGAGCGAGTCATAAGTGTTCCCTTCTCTCATCCCGACAAATTCCCCTCTCCCATTGCTAGAGGTCAGAGGTCGGAAGTAGGAAGCGGCGAAATAGCCGATTCCAAAATCTGAAGGCAGAGTGAAGGATTATTTTTATCCTGCTGATGGTGACCACATCTTTGTGGGGGCATGGACGTCTACTTTAAAATGTCTGCAGCTATTGCCCGCAAGATTTCCTTAGCTTTAGCCAGGGCTTCCGCCCGGTGGCTGATTTGGTTTTTTTCTTGCGGCGTCATTTGGGCAAATGTTTTATCTGCCGCCGGCAGATAAAAGAGTGGGTCATAGCCAAAACCGCCGTCACCTTGTTCCTCGCCGGCAATCAGCCCTTCTACGCTACCCACGGCAAAGTCTGTCTTCCTGTCGGGGGCGGCGATGGCTACCACCGTCCGGAAGCGTGCCGTCCGGTCTTTCTTTGCCACTCCGAGCAGATCCAAGAGCAGTTTTTGATTATTGGCTTTGTCTCCACGGCCCGGCCCGGCGAAGCGAGCCGAATAAACGCCGGGGCAGCCGCCCAAAGCATCTACTTCCAAGCCGGAGTCATCGGCAAGCACCAGTTCTCCGGTGAGCCGCATCACCGTTTCTGCTTTAATGGCGGCATTTTCCGCAAAGCTCTCTCCCGTTTCCTCTATCTCCGGCAACTCGGGGTAAACGGCTAGCGATACCAGCTCAAACGGCAAATCAGCCAGCAGTTCTTGCATTTCTGCCAACTTTCCCTGATTTTTTGTGGCTAAGATAAGTTTCATTTCAGCCTGTCCAACAGCAAGCGTTTCTGGTAATCGACAATTTCGCCGATTCCCTGGGCGGCCAAATCGAGCATACCATCCATCGTCTGCCGCGAGAATGACCTGCCTTCCGCCGTTCCCTGCACTTCCACAATGTTGCCGCTGCCTGTCATCACTACATTCATATCTACTTCGGCGTTGCTATCCTCACTAAAGGCTAGATCCAGCAAAAGCTCTCCCTTGACAATGCCCACGCTGGTGGCGGCCAGATAGTCCAGAATCGGAACTTTGGCAAGGCTGCCGGCGGCCACCAGCTTGGCAAGGGCGAGATAGAGCGCCACAAATGAGCCGCTGATGGCGGCGGACCTGGTACCGCCGTCAGCCTGGATTACGTCGCAGTCAATCCAGATCGTCCGCTCGCCCAAGGCCGGCAAATCTACTACGGCGCGCAGCGCCCGGCCAATCAGGCGCTGTATTTCTGAGGAGCGGCCGGAAATCTTTCCCCGCTCCCGCAGTGTGCGCACGCCGGTAGCCCGCGGCAGCATGGCATATTCTGCCGTTACCCAGCCCTTGCCGCTCCCGCGCAAAAACGGCGGAATTTTTTCTTCCACTGTCGCCGTGCAAATAACCCGTGTGTGGCCCACGTCAATTAAAACCGAGCCCTCCGGGTGTTTCAGAAAATCTGTGGTGATTTTAAGCGGCCGCAGTTCAGCGGACCGCCGTCCGTCCTCTCTCATGAAAACCCTCCAATTGCTGTCTGTGACTGATATGCTTCAGTGTTTATCATTATAGCATTATCGAGGCTAATTTCAAATCGACTTGTTCGATTTGAATGGGTAACCCGCCACTTAAGAAGTGGGGAGACTGACGCCGTCGTTCAACTATGGCCTTGCCTCTGCGGGAAATTCCAGATTAAGACCGGCTTGACGGCTAAGCGGCTCGCCTAGCAACATGCCGCCGGGTAAGTCCGGCTTTTTTCCTTCCACGAGCAATTCTACCTGCGAAATGGTGGGAAATTCCGTCAGCGTGTAGACTAGTCCGTAGATTACCACTTGTTCATGAGCCGGGTTGTAGTTCAAAAATTCTTTACTAAGATCAAGCAGTGCCACTCCCTGGCGAATGGTAAGCCCAAGCACTGCCGTTCCTGCCGGCAAGAGCGGTACCAGCCCCAGGTCGAGCATTTTTGCCGGCACGTTGCCCTCCACCAAGTGGCCCAAGGTAGCCTTAGCGATGCCTGTTTCCCAAGGGATGCCCATCCGCACCGGCACGAGTGACTGCCAGTCTGCATTGGGCAGATAAAAAACGGTCTCCCGGAGATTACCCGCGACAGCCGGCGGCCTGTCCCCGTTTTGCGGGGTCATACCTCGAGGTTCGCCGTTTGGGCGCGCGCAACCGCCGGTCGTCAACAACAAAGAGAGCAGCAGCAGCCAAGTCCATTTCCGCATAATTTTCCCTCCGTCCTTTTTATAGTACAAGCTATGAGGGACAAAAGAAAATTATGCAGGCTTTTTTACGGAAGGGTAACTTGATATGCTTGGATATGGCGACAAAGCAGTTTTTCAGCCATTTCCACAAACGGCCCCGGACTGCCGCTGACAAAAAACCGATGCCGCGCCGCTGCCGTTGCCGGCCGGAAAAGGTCAAGCCGAGCCAAAATCTCCTGGGCTTCCAGCGCCGTTTCTTGTGCAGAGGAGATTAACTTCACCGCAGGGCCCATGACGGCTCTAATTACATTCGCCATTAAGGGATAGTGGGTGCAGCCTAGGATGAGAGCGTCTACTCCTGCCTCACGCAACGGCCGCAGGTATTCTTCCGCCACCCGGAAGGCTTCCGGCGAATCCACCAAGCCGTTCTCCACAATTAGGACAAAAAGCGGGCAAGCCTGCGAAAAAACTTCCACGTTAGGGTCAAGCCGCCAAATAGCTTCTTCATAGGCACGGCTAGCAATCGTCCCGGCGGTGCCGATGACACCCACCCGTTTTGTGCGTGTGTGCTGCAGAGCAGCGCGAACACCGGGCTCAATCACCCCGATTACCGGCAAAGCAAATTCCCCCTGGTAAGCTGGCAGACCGGCAGCCGTGGCCGAATTACAAGCCACAATCACCAGCTTCACATCCTGATTTTCCAGAAATCCAATTATCTGCCTGACGAAAGTTCGCACTTCGCTGTGCGGGCGCGGGCCATAAGGCATTCTGGCGGTGTCGCCGAAGTAGACAATCCGTTCGGCGGGGAGCAGAGTGATTATTTCGCTGGCCACAGTCAAGCCGCCTACCCCCGAATCCAGCAGTCCGATTGCATTATTTCGCTCCATCCTTGGCTCCCCCCTGTTATTTTGACTTGATTTTGGCGAAATAACCGCCCACTATTTTTCTGGTGTCCATGATATTGACGAAGGCTTTATCGTCTACATCCCGGACAATAGCAAGAAAGGAGGGCATATTCCTGCGCTTCAGCAAGACATGGAGAATCTGATGAGTTCCGGTTAGGCCGCACCCTTGCAACACAGTTACGCCAAAGCCGCACTCCCGCATTTTATCCGCCAATTCCTCTGCTTTATCAACAGAAATAACTTCAGCCGTAGTAAACCCGAGCGCCAGGTGCTCCTCCGCCCGGCTGCCAAGCAGATTCCCGGTGGCAAACCCCAGAGCATAAACAATCAGGCGCAGAGGCTCATGTAAGCTGTCGATCACCCGGCTCAGCGCCAAAACATAGATTGAAACCTCAAAAAAACCAATCGCAGCCGCCGTTACAGACCTGCCGCGCATAATCATCAAAATACGCACGGTAGAAAGGGTAACGTCACTGACCCTGGCAAAAAATATGAAAGCATAATCCAAAAAAAGCGGTAGCCACATTATCTTCACCGACCTAGTGCTAATGGCCCGATATCTGTCTGCAACAATAGACATTCATGTCGCCAGCGGCACCAGCGAAAGGAGAGAGCATGCCCTCTAACCTCTAACCTCTAACCTCTAACCTCTAACCTCTAACCTCTAACCTCTAACCTCTAATATTGTAGCATGCCCAGAAACAAAAGAAAAGCGCCGCTAAATAAAGCGCAGCGCTTCTGCCGGATCAAGTTTTGCTGCCTGCCGCGCAGGCACAATGCTGGCCAAAAGCCCAATAAGAATGGCAAGTAAAACGGCCAAGCCAAATATCTCAAGCCTCCAAGGCACTTGGATAGACATGTTGGCGAGCAGCGGGCCGGCGTAATACGCCACAGCCATGCCCACAAAGTAACCTAACATCCCGCCCAGCACGCTGACTATGAGGCCTTCCAACAAAATAATTTTTGCCACGTCTGATTTGCGAAAACCGATAGCGCGAAACACACCGATTTCGCGGGTACGTTCCCGCACCGCCCCGGACATGGTCAGCCCTACCACGAGCATCCCCACAAAGAGAATCAGTACCGATACCGATGTGCCAAACCTTACCAGCCTGGTAATCATTTCATCTCGACGGAGAGCTTCCTGGCGCAGGCTGGTGACTTCCACGTTTGGCAACGCCTCCCGCAGTTGGCTAAGCAGCACTTCTTCGGAGCCTAAAGTAAAATCAGCAGCTAGTTCAATCAGAGTCACTTGCTCAGGGCGGCCTAGTAGCGCCTGAGCTGCGCTTAGATTTAAGAGAATTTGCTCATCTTCGGCAGAACCGCTATCTTTAAGAACGGCAAACACCTGAAATTCTTGCCCCGAGAGCGTTAACAAATCACCTTCCATGACACCCAGAGTGGCGGCTAGGGTAGAGCCTACCAAAATCTGCTCATCGCTGAGCACCAGGCGAGTTAGGTCTTCCCGGGCTAAATCCAGCATGGCAAAGTCCATCTCTTTCTTTTCTTCCGGGACGGTGTCTGCTGCCGGGACATTGCTGCGCTCGGGTGTGTATTGCTCATCGCTTTGCATTTCCTCCGCGCTGCGCAGACGCAACCAAGGTTTCACCATAAATTCCTGCTGCAGATTGACGCCGACCACCACCACATTCTGCGCGTTCGCGTCTCCAAGGTGTCCACCGCCTGCGACGGCCAGACCCAATAATTTTGGCGCCACTGCCCGAATAGCTTCGCGCAAAGAAATATTTTCAATGGCAGCCACATCCTCGCCGGTCAACTGCTCGACATCAAAGAGCACTGCCGGCAATGTGATGCCGCCGTAGGAAAATGTCAGCTCTCCCGCATCCGGCGTAATGATTACGTTGGCACCAAATTGTGCCACCTGTCTGGTCATTTCCGTTCTCATGGCTTCCACAACGCCATAGACTGAAACCATGGTGGCAATACCGATCAGCAAACCCAACAAAACAAACAGCATTTTTACCTTGCGCCGCAGGATGTTATTCAGGGCAATATGATAGAGTTGCATTATATCCCTCCGTTACCGTTTGCCGGCAGAAACCAACTGCAAAAGCTCCGCCTTATCTGTGCACAGTTGACCGTCCTTCATGATAATGGTGCGGCTCATATAGCGGGTGTTATCCGGATTGTGTGTCACCATCAGCACTGTCAGCCCGTCTTGGTTCAGCCGCTGAAATAATGCCATGATTTCGTCACCTGTTTTTGTATCCAGGCTGCCCGTTGGCTCATCTGCCAGCACCACGGGAGGTTCATTGACAATGGCTCGGGCGATGGCTACCCGCTCCTGCTCACCGCCTGAAAGTTGATTTGGCAGCCTGTTCATTTTGCCTGCCAGCCCCACCCGGCAAAGAACGCTGCCCGCTATTTCACGCTTTTCCTTATTTGACTTTCTAATAGTGGTCAAGGGAAGCATCACATTTTCCAGCGCAGTCAAATAAGGGATTAACTGAAACTGTTGAAAGACAAAGCCCAAGTATTCTCGCCGAAAATCGGCGCGCATCTCCTGCGAAAGGGCGTAGACGTCTATCCCGTCTACTTCCACGCTACCGGATGTGGGCGGATTTAGCCCGCCGAGGATAGAAAGCAGTGTACTTTTACCAGAACCGGATTGGCCCATCACGGCGACAGACTCTCCCTTTTCTATATCCAAACTTACGCCACGCAGCGCCTGTACTTCATCGCCCATCGATTTATAGGCTTTTGTCAGCTGCTTCATTGCAATCATAATTTCCGCCATACTCTTTCCTCCTTCGGTTTGTTCATCTAAATTTTGTTCAGCTAAATAAAGCGCAGTGCCTCAGCCGGGTCAAGTTGAGCAGCTTTTATTGCCGGGTAAGCACTGGCGAGAATTGCCAAAACGGCAGACAAGAGGATGGCAGGCAGAATCAAGTCGCTCCGCATAGGAATGTGCCCCTGAATCTGAGCCAAAAACGGGCCAGCCACCTGAGCCACGGCGCTACCCAGGACGTATCCAGCCAAGCCTCCCAGTGCGCTTACTATCCCCGCTTCCAGAAAAATGATTTCCATCACATGCACACGGCGAAAGCCGATCGCTCTGAAAATGCCGATCTCGCGTGTCCGTTCGTTGACAGAGGAAAGCATGGTCGTCAAGACTACCAGCGCCGCAATAAACAAGACTACCCCGGAGAGCGCAAAGCCAAAAGCGGAAAACTGGTCAATAGTTTGGTAGCGGAACATGGCGGCTTGCCTGAGGGCGACAACCCTGCCGTTAGGCAAAGCTGCGGCAAGTCCCGCCACAACTTCTTCAATGGGGCAAAAATTACACCAGGCAGAAACCTCAATCATCGATAGTTGGCCGGGCCGCCCTAAAAGTCCTTGCACCGCAACCAAGTCGGCGTAAATCAGGCCATCTTCTTCAGCGCCCAGCTCGTTTAAAATACCAAATACGGAGAAAGTGCGCCCATTGATAACCAGCGTATCCCCCGCCTTTTTGCCGAGGTATCGCGCAGCAGAAGAGCCTAAAATTACGCTCTCTCCCGGCACGTCCAACAAAGCCAAGTCCCCCACCTTGCCGCCGGTTGGCACGCCCGCCTGCTCACGCAGGGAAAACCAAGGCTTCTGGGTAAACTTCTGTCTTGGCTCCACGCCCACAATCAGGGCGTTTTTTCCGTCAGCTTTAACAGCGCCAATCAGCTTGGGCGAAACAATATTAATATATTCCGCCACGACTGACTCGCGAATCTTGGGCAGGTCAGCCATCGTCAGCTCTTGCACATCAAAAGTCACATCGGAAACTACTGTGCCGCCAAACCTTAATTCCACACCTTCAGAACGCGGCACAATCACGGCGTTGGCGCCAAACTCGTCTATCCTGTCGCCCAACTCCAGACGCATAGCTTGGACAATACTCACAAGAGCGACTACGGTAGCCACACCCACCACTAAGCCTAGTGTCAGAAAAAGCATTTTCATTCTACGGCGTTTTAAGTTGTTTGCGGCAATCTGCAAGATATTCATCTATTCACCCCGTCCCTTGTAAACATGTCAGGACATCCGGAAGAGCTGGCCGGAGGCATAACCAATCCGCATTACCCTTCTCCCGTCTTTGTAAATGTAAATCTCCTGGTGACAACCAAAATCCTGAACCCTCGCCTGCACATTGACCATTTCCGTATCGCCGCTACTTTCCGCATAAAATTCCAGCCCAATCCGCTCTAATTCCTCATTGGTGAGGGTGGCAGCGGCTCCGCTTGCGACACCGCAGCCGCCGCAACCACCGGCACCGGAACCGGCGCGGGCGTCGAGATAATTGTTAATGCCCATCACTGCCACGAGAGCAATCAAAGTAATTAGCACATAGTCTTTAAAGCTGGTGCCGCCGCCCTTTTTTTCCTTGGCGCCAACTAATTCATCTTCGGCGCCAACTAATTCATCTTCTCTCATCAATATGACCATTCCTTTCCGCTGCGCTTCAAGGCACAAAAAAGATATGAAACCAATTATCCTACCCGCAGCCTGTAGAATTTTGTTAAAATAGCTTGAGGAAGCAGGCACACTACAGAGCAC
>JAGXTN010000125.1 GCA_018333455.1 Dethiobacter sp.
CAGGGTTACGTCAAAGTCGAGTAAGATATAATAACAACAAATAATTTTAATACGCCACTGGTCTTTTCTTTTTTGATCTGCTAAAATGTAGTTAAATACATTTTTCGATCAAAAGAGGAGTCTTGAATGCCTGTACAAATGGAATTGCAGTCGTTGATTGTCCGACCCATTGAACCGGAGGAAGAGCATCGATGGAATCAACTCATGAACGAGCACCATTACCTTGGCTTTCGTCATGTTAGGAAGCATAAAGGTGTTCGCCGAAAGCGGCAAATTGCAGAAGCTGATTCATTTTCATCAATATCAATTTTTGATATCCTTTCAAGGGAGCCTGCAAGAATATCATCTGGAAACTCTATGGCAATCTTAAGTCTTTCATGATAAAAATGCCTTCCCTCTTTTATGAAACCTAACTTTTCCAAAATATTAGCTACAGTCACTATATCACTTGTGACAATATCAATATCATAGGTGGAGTAATCCCTGTTGGTATATATTTCGACTGAAAATCCTCCAACTATAATTGGCTTTACGTTGTTTTGTTCCAATAGTTTCGTCAAAATAGCAGCTGTTCTGAGCATCGTTTCATATTTGTTTGCTGGATCAAGGAGATCGAGTAAAACTAATGCACGCTTCAAATCGATCGTCATGATCCTGACTTCAACTTTAATAGGATTTGGGCTTCCAAAGCATCCTTTGGCCGTTTACGCCCTGAAGCATAATTAGGCTGCGATTTGACAAGGATTTTGATTTTTTCTTCCATTAGCTTAGATTCTGCAGAGTCAGCCTTCCTTTTTATTTCATCTAATTTAAAATTCCTCAAACTTATCACCTCTCTATAGACATTATACACAAAATTCCAAATACAAATCAATGAAAAACGAGTTCCCGCTTTTTAGCAAAAACTCTTTAGAATCAGTGGTACCAGAGTACCACGATTTTGGCACCACGAATGGTCAAACGGAAGATGCTCCGAAAATGGCGAAGCCCCGAAACGTTTGAATTTCGGGGCTTCATGGCGGAGAGGGAGGGATTCGAACCCTCGCTACCTTGCGGTAGACCTGATTTCGAGTCAGGCTCGTTATGACCACTTCGATACCTCTCCGGATATAGTTTAACCGCCGGAGCGGAAAAACGCTTTTTAGAAAAACTCCGTTTAGATACTAGGTTGTTTACGACGGCTCCGAAAAAAAAGCTGCATCAGCTCGGCTGATTCTTCGGCCAAAATGCCGCCTACAACTTCAAGCCGATGGTTTAAACGGTCATCTTCAGTAATAGTGTAGAGAGAATGAACGGCACCGGCCTTAAAATCCGCGGCGCCGTAAACAAGACGGGACACCCTAGCTTGAACTAAGGCGCCTGCACACATCGGGCAAGGTTCGATAGTCACGTAAAGCGTAGTATCAGGCAGCCGCCAACCTCCTAGCTTCCTGGCGGCTGACCGCAAAACCAGGATTTCGGCATGGGCTGTGGGATCTGCCTGTTCCTCACGAAGGTTATGGCCCCGGGCGATGATTTGTCTGTCCCGGACTAGCACGGCGCCGATTGGCACCTCTCCTTTAGCAAAAGCTTTACGGGCTTCGGAGAGCGCTTCGCGCATAAATTCCTGATCTGTCAAGCTTATCACTCTCAACTGCATCATTGATAAAATGCCAATGCGTTAAGCATTGGCATTTTAAGCTCATAAAAAAAATGGCACAACGCGCGATTGCCGCTTAAACGAGAAAGAAGACGATGACTGCGACTGCAAATCAACTAAAAATAGTATATCCCAGGCTAACAGTTTAAGTCAAGCATTTGCCGTGATTATCACCAGAGCCGGTTTTTCTCTGCTTAACCTGTTAATTTTAATTCACCGCCAAAGAAAGTTTTCTAAGTTAACGGAAAATCTTTCTTTTCGATAATGAAACAGCGCTTCCCCCAAAACCTACTTTTTTAAGCACAAAAGCGGTCAGCCCCCCAATCAGCAGCAGTGCCACACTAAAAAGAGAGTAGGAAATACGCCAATCAATCCCCTCTGTCATCATGGTGAATTCTGACATTCCACCGATGCCGGCAATCAGATTAAGCGGCAAAAACACAATATTGATCAGTGTGAGATTTCTGATGAGAATATTCATGTTATTGTTGATAATATTGCCGCGAGCATCCATTAGCCCGGCAAAAACGGTGGAATAGGTGCCTGCCTGTCTATAGCACTGAGTATTCTCAATTAGCAAGTCATCAATAAAGGCTATAGCATGATGAGAGAGCTGCTCTTTTGCGGCATAATTGTGCAACCTTGACAAGACTGCCCCATTGCCCCCGATTCCGTTAATAAAATAGACAAGCCCCTCACTCAGATCAAACATTTTGATAAGATGCTTGTTTTCAAAAGAAGTATTAATTTTCTGCTGTATTTCTTTAGCAGTCAATTTGATGGTCTTGAGCTGCATGGTGTAGTCATGAATAGTTTTAGACAACAACGCTAACATCACATCAAATAAAGAACGCAGTTCCGGAGTCACTAAACCTTCGCTCCCGCCCAATTGGATCTCCTCGGTTGAAATGACGACCAAACGTTCTGCATAGAGCAGCAGACCCACCGATGCCACATCTAATGAAAAGACATCTTTCCCGTAAATATTTGCCGGTCGTTTCCAGATAAGCAGCAGATGGTCGTGGTTAAATTCAATCCGTGAAATCTCGTCCGGATCAAGCGCCGATGAAAGAGTATGGTCATCAATCTTAAACGCAGCTTGCAGCGCAGCTCGCTCCGCCGCATCGGGATTAATATATACATAAATTGGACTTTCCTCAGATTCTGCATGTATCACTAAACCATCCTGTAATTGAAACCTCTTGAGCATTGCACACCCTCCCTTAACTCTTGCCTGCACGTTTCTAAAACATTCTATCACCAAGATGAGCATCTGACAATGATTTCTAAGACGAGCCATTTGCGCTGCAGATATTTTCCGCCAGTTTAGCGAAAAAAGCAGCCATGTACTTCGCTTGGTCATGCTTAAATAAGCCTGCCTGCAGCGATGTTTACCAATTTATTAGGAATATGCGCTAAA
>JAGXTN010000088.1 GCA_018333455.1 Dethiobacter sp.
ACTGGGGATACAGCTTAGCCATAGCCGCCCGTTTCGGCCAGCTGGTCGCGGAAAAATTGAGAGATATTTTCAATTCGTTGATACCAGTTTCAAGCCGGAAGCCTACCAGCAAATTGAAGCCGGCCACATCGGTACGCTGGAGGAGCTAAACCGTGCCTTTGCCGCCTGGCTGGACGGTTACTACCACATCCGCAAGCATGGTAGTACTGGTGTATCTCCCAAAGCACGACTGCAGGAAAGTCAGCGAAAAACCACTCGCGTCTCGGCTGAAAAACTGACCGACATCTTCCTGTGGAAAGAGGAGCGGACGGTGGACAAGGCTGGTTGCGTCAGCGTAGTAGGTAAGCAGTATGAAGTATCCTTAGAATTAGTTAAGCGAAGAATCCTGTTGCGCTATGATCCCTTTGACCTTTCCTGCATTCAGGTTTGGTTCAAAGGTGAGCGTTACGAAGACGCGACCACGATCGATTTAACCCGTCCCTACCACCACAAGGTGAAACCGGATGAGCCACAACAACCGAAACTTGAAGGATTATCCTTTTTCCAGGCGGCGGAACAACGCAGGCGAAATGAATTAAACGGTGATCCCTTTACCGTTGTCCGAGAAAGGGGTCATGGCCATGAGTAGTCCATTTAGCCGCCAGATTGATCCATCGTTCCTCTACCAGTCAAAAGGCCACAAGGAAACCCTCGGCCGGCTGTATCTCATGGTGGAAAGCAATCTTTTGGGTGTGCTCACCGGTGAGGTGGGCAGCGGAAAGTCTACATTGAGGCAATGAATTTGTTTGATTATGATAAGCGTAAGCTTGGAAAACAGGCGCGGGAATTAGGGTTTATCCGCGATACATTAGAGAAAGTATTCCGGTTGTCGGAAATACTGAAATATATAAACAGCGACCCGCTGCTACGTGAGAGCCTTGCGCTAAAAGGCGGAACGGCAATCAATATGACTATTTTCAACCTGCCGAGGTTATCCGTAGACATCGACCTTGATTACACACATAATGATTCTCGGGAAGAAATGTTTGAGGAACGCCAAAAAATCTCGGATAGCGTCCTCAAATACATGGTGATGAGCGGATATGAATTAAGCCCTAAATCAAAATCCTACCACAGCCTGGATTCTTATGTGTTTTCCTATGCAAATACTGCTGGCATGAAAGATAATATCAAAGTGGAAATCAATTACTCCCGGCGACACCAGACAAAGCTCCCCCAAACTGCCACAGGAATAATTGTTACCATTGTCGCGCATTTCTTCTTTGGTCTGGCCTTGGCCTTCTTTACGCGGCGGTTGGAAAATACAACAGACATTCGCGGACGCACCGGGGTATAACTAAACCGGCAGAGAGATAATAATCGTTGTACCCTTATTCAGGACACTGTCAACGTCAATTGTCCCATAATGTTTCTCTATTATCCATTTAGCAATGGAAAGGCCCAGCCCGGTACCTCCATCCTCCCTGCTTCTGGACTTATCACATTTGTAAAAACGGTTAAATATAAAAGGTAAATCCTCTTTTGATATGCCTGCACCGGTATCTTCTATTCTAATCGTTAATTTATCGGAGGCTAATTGGCCATTTATTCTAATAGTGCCACCCGGCTGAGTGAATTTTATACTATTATCGATAAATATTCTTAAGGCTTGTTTAATTAATCCTCTATCAGCGTCCATAGTAACCGGTACGCTCATTTCACCTCTTATGTGATGTTGGGTATCTATAAGTTTTGTTTCCCTGACAACTTCATCAATTAGTTCATTCACAGAAAAAGGGTACTTCTCCAGCCTTTGAGTGTTTTTGTCTGCTCTGGCCAGAAAAAGAAGTTTTTCAACCAGGTCTTTCATACTATCTGCTTCATTCTTAATAGCGTTTACCGATTCATCCAATACATCTTTCTCTTCTTTTCCCCAACGCTGTAAAAGGTTGGCATAACCCTGAATCACAGAAATCGGCGTCCGCAGTTCATGGGAAGCGTCGGAAACAAATTGATTTTGCTGCTCATAAGAAGCCTGAATACGACCCAGCATTTCATTAAAGGTCTCTGCCAGTTCTTTCAGCTCATCGTGTGAATCCACAACATCGAGACGTTTGTTGAGATCCCTGGCAGATATAGACCTGGCGGTGGCTATCATATCATCAATAGGTTTAAGCATTTTCTGAAGGGCCTTTGACCCTTTTACTACTATAATAGTAATAGTCAGCAAATAAGCCACTGCTATAGCCGCCATTAATAAAAACAGATATAATTTCTCTTGTGCCAGGGATTTTGCAATCACCAGATATTGAATATTGTTTTTTTGCCTGATTGGCACGTTTAAATTAAGATATTCATCACTGGTAACAAAAACGCCGGAAGGGTGACTTATTACCTCGGAAACAGCAGCATTTTGCCTTCCCCCTGTTGTGTAGACAGCCTCCCTCTGACTATCATAAAGAGTTATATTGATCCCTTCGATAGCGGCATATTTCTGTATTCTATCTTCAGGAATATCTGTACTTTCATTTATAAACCCAGTGACAACTTTGGCATTTTTTTCGAGAGAACTTTTAGCATCGTAAAATAGAAAAGACCCAAAGGAAGCTACTAATATAATGCCAAACATAAAAAGTATCATTGAAAAAATCAGAGTATAAGTAACTGCGGCTTTAAAAGTAATAGAAAACCTTAACCTCTTGCTGATGCCTGAAAATAACTCTTTTGATATATACACCAATAGAGGTATCCCTGCTTTAATACTCTTAGCAATAAGCGAAACAGTTACCTTTAAGATTTTAGCAAAAGTGCTTACTTTACTCATATTTTAAAATATAACCTACCCCTCTTACCGTATGGATAAGTTTAGTATTATATCTGTCGTCAAGCTTGCTTCTCAGGTATCTTATATATACGTCCACCACATTGGTGTCCCCGCAATAATCATATCCCCATACTTTCTCAAGGACTTGCTCCCTGGTAATGGCTATATTTTTGTTTTCAACCAAATACTTAAGCAAGTCATATTCCTTTTTGGTTAGGTCTACCTCCTGCTTATTAAAGGTCACTGAATGCTTGTCCGGGTCAATTTCCAATGGCCCAATGGCAAGTGTTTTGCAACCCTGAGCAGGCGCTTTTTTTCTCTTTAGCGCCGATCTTATTCTGGCCAACAGTTCCTCTATGGCAAAGGGTTTGGTCATATAGTCGTCAGCTCCTATGTCAAGCCCCATCACCTTATCGGTTATTTCATCTTTAGCTGTAAGCATGATAACAGGGGTTTCCGAAGACTGCCGAAGACGCCTTAAAATCTCCATGCCATTTAGGGAAGGAAGCATTACATCCAAAATTATCAGGTCGTAGCTGCCGGCAGTGGCTCTTTCAAGGCCAATACGGCCGTCATGCTCCTGCTCTACGGAATATCCCTCATATTGAAGCTCCAGTTCAACAAACCGGGCTATCTTGACCTCATCCTCTATAATCAGTATCCGTTCGCCTGGCATCTCGGTTCCTCCCAAAAGTATATACCTAAAATCCCTACTAAAATTATAACTACACCGGTTCCTCTACATCGAACGCCTTATAAATGTTCCGTTGTTCCTTCGTTGCCGGATAGATAATACGTGTTCCGTTTATCTGCTGTATGCGATGTCTGGAAAGCGTATGTAGCAGCTGCTTCAAGGTGATCCTTTTATACATGCCCTCATCAGACATAACCTTATGGATTTCCGACAGCATAACCAGTGCTATGAAGCCGATGAACACCTTGTTTTGCATACTTTCCTGGCTGTGTACCCGCAACCTGCCGAGGTCGAGGGTTTTCTTCAGCCGAAGAAAACCCTTCTCGACAACATCCTTTCCCCGGTAAATACGCATTGCCTCTTTGGCATTGTCGATATCGTTGCTGATGATGACAACCCACCCTGCGGTCTCAAGTTCGCTGGTTATCGCATCCTCACGGATGCTTACGGTATAGCCGGATTCTGTTTTTTCCGACCTCCTGATAGTGAGGTATTTGGTATATTCACTGTCGTTTGCATATTGAGCGGAGAACTTCTCTGCCTTCTCACGTAAGATGGCGACATGCGCATAAAGTTCCTCACGTCTGTAAAACGCTTTCTTTGCGCTGTAGTAAATATGCGTGAAAACGTTGTGTTCCTTATTCCAGGCACGGACTTTTGTGACAGCCCTCATCGAATCGCCGTTAACAACAATCGTGTTCTGTACGCTGTCAATATCTTTCCGTTCGCCAGCCACCTGCTGTTTTGCAAAAGAGGATGTAAACGGGATGGCGATAATGAATTTCTTGATCTTTTTGTCGCCCAGCATGGCCGTGACATTCTTGCGGCTGAAGAACCCCTTGTCCATGACAGCAAGCACTGGGCGTCCGTCCGTGATGGAATCAAACTTTGAAAGGGTCGTTCTCAGAGTGCTTACATCTTTAAGACTCCCGCTGTACACGGTCTGATAGACCGGTAGGCGCGATGTCTCACCCATTAGCATGCAGATGTTAATCTGCGGAAGACGTTCATGGTCACGGTTGTATCCCCATTCCACATCATCCACCAGTTCTGAATAAGAGGATGTAGACGTGATGTCCAGCGCAAGGTATTCTTGCTCACTGCGGTAGCCGCACCAGGACTGGAAAAAGCCTTCCCGTTCCTCGGGCTTGATCGCCGTCAACAGTTCACTGATGCGTTGGGATGACATGCTGCCAACAGGCAAGCACTCCGTATCTTTAACCCATTCCTCACAATAAAGGAAAGGATCGCCTGATGCAATGAGATAACATGCCAACATGAAGATCTCCTGCCAATAACGAGGCACGGAAACAGCGAGGGACGCTGTCAGTCCGATCACGTCTGAAAGCTGGCGGAGCAGATAGAATAGGCCGTAATCTCTGACAGTGGACTGTTTTATCTCCATCACGGAAAACATCTTTTCAGTTGGTGGGATTTCCACTGGCGTTCCTGCTTCACGCATACGTTCAAGATACTCGGGCTTATATACGGGCAGGCCGGTTTTCAAATCAATCTTTCCTATGATTACACGTTTGTTCCGCGGGTTGCCGTCATGATCTCTATAGGCAGTGCATTCGTACAAGTATGTATACTTTCCGACTTTCTGCTCGAAGACATAACTCATCTGCTCACTCCCCACTGTAATCATATGTAGTTATAATTATTATAACTACAGCGAGGAAGAAAAGCAATGGTTTTCATGTTGGAATGTGGTGTTCTTATGCAGAAATACAGCACTTCCCAAGGTTTCTACGAGGATGTCTGGTTGTAGTTATAAATTTTAGGTGGGAGCGTAGGATGTATATAAAGCTGCTTGTGCTGGCATAAATATACAGAGATTTTTGCGTTTTGGGGAGCGAAAGGAATGAAAAAGAAAACGGTTTTTGCCGGTTTGCTGATGCTTTTATTTTCTCTCTTCGTTTTGTTCGCGGGGCTTCGCGTCACTGAACTTGGCTCGCAGCAAGTAAGCGGGCGGCAAGGGACGCCCCAGGCGCTCCGCTTATATCGCGACAGTGTGGATGGCTGGGTTTTAGTCTTTGCCGGGCAGGAGTGGCAGTTGCCCACTTGGCTTCGTTAGCGCAGAAATTATGGTTCGCTTGTCACTCTCCTGCCGGAATGCTATAATGTTCTGGAGGATTGACAGGAGGATGACGATGCAACAAAGCCAGATTCGCAACTTTAGCATTATTGCCCATATAGACCACGGCAAATCCACGTTGGCCGATAGGCTACTGGAATATACCGGTGCGCTTGCCAAGCGGGAGATGGCTGAGCAGGTGCTCGATCAAATGGACCTGGAAAGGGAACGGGGCATTACAATTAAGCTGCAGGCGGTGCGTCTGCGCTATCTCGCTAAAGACGGGCTGGAATACAGCTTAAATTTGATTGATACGCCGGGACACGTGGATTTCACTTATGAAGTCTCCCGCAGTCTGGCGGCCTGCGAAGGTGCGCTGCTGGTGATAGACGCCGCCCAGGGGATTGAGGCGCAGACCTTAGCTAATGTTTTTTTGGCGCTGGAAAACAATCTGGAAATTATCCCGGTGATTAACAAAATAGATTTACCAAACGCCGATGTGGATAAGGCTAAGCGGGAACTGGAAGAGATCATCGGCCTGGCGGGAGAAGACGCGGTGCTTACTTCAGCTAAAGCCGGCATTGGGATCGAGGAAGTACTGGAAGCAGTCGTGAGCAGGGTGCCGCCGCCGAGCGGTGATGCAGCTGCGCCGTTGCGCGCTTTAATTTTTGATTCTCATTATGATGCTTATCGCGGTGTCGTCGCTTATGTGCGCGTAATGGAAGGTCAAATCAACGAACGCATGAAAATTAAGATGATGAGCAACGGGAAAGTATTTGAGGTGGCGGAAGTAGGCGCTTTCCGTCCGAGGATGACGAGAGTAGAGACGCTTAGTGTGGGCGAAGTGGGTTATCTGGTGGCCGGAGTCAAAAATGTGAAGGATACCCGGGTGGGGGACACTATTACTGCGGCAGAGCGGCCTGCAGATCAGCCTCTCCCAGGTTACCGCCGTGCTAACCCGATGGTATTCTGCGGGCTCTATCCGGTAGACAGCGCCGATTATGAAGATTTACGGGATGCATTGGAAAAGCTCAATCTAAACGATGCCGCACTTACTTATGAGCCGGAAACATCGGCAGCGTTAGGGTTCGGCTTTCGTTGCGGTTTTTTGGGACTTTTGCATATGGAGATTATCCAGGAGCGGTTGGAGAGGGAGTATCAGCTCACGCTGATTACTACTGCCCCCAACGTGGTTTACCGGGTTAATTTACACAATGGAGCCACAATAAGTATTGATAATCCCGCGCTGCTGCCAAGTTCTGCCGAAATCATCTCTGTGGAGGAACCATATGTCACCGCCCGCGTGATTGTGCCAAACCAGTACGTAGGACAGGTGATGGAGCTTTGCCAGGAGAAACGGGGCGTCTTTGTCAATATGGAATATCTCGAAGCCTCACGGGCAGTCTTGACTTATGAAATGCCACTTTCCGAAATTGTTTTTGACTTTTTCGACCTGCTTAAATCTAGGACTCGGGGTTATGCCTCCTTAGATTATCAATTGTTGGGCTACCGTGTGTCCAAACTGGTAAAAGTTGATCTGCTGATTAACGGTGAAGCGGTGGATGCGTTGTCTTTCATCAGCCATGTAGAAAGAGCTTACCAGCGAGGGCGTGAGTTAACCGGGAAACTGCGAGAAATCATCCCGCGACAAATGTTTGAGGTTCCGCTCCAAGCCACGATCGGACAGAAGGTTATCGCTCGGGAAACGATTAAAGCTATGCGCAAAAATGTGCTGGATAAGTGTTACGGCGGTGATATCACGCGCAAACGGAAGCTGTTGGAGAAACAAAAAGCAGGCAAAAAAAGGATGAAGCAGGTGGGCAATGTGGAGATTCCTCAGGAAGCTTTCATGGCCGTGTTGCGTATTAATTGAGGATGAAAATAGCTGTTTACATCCATATTCCCTACTGCAAGTCAAAATGTATTTATTGCGATTTTCTTTCTTCTCCGAATTTGGCAGTCAGCCCGGCAGAATATTTGCGGGCGCTTGAGCAGGAACTGGCTCTGCGCAGTCATGAGTTGCGGGAGGCAGGCGTTATGGCTGATACCGTCTATATTGGTGGCGGCACACCCACAGTTCTCTCTGCGGCTGAGTTGTCTGCGCTGTTGTCTGCCTGCCGCACCCATCTGCCGTTAGCCAGTGGCACAGAATGGACTGTTGAAGTAAATCCCGGCACTATAGATTTGCCTAAAGCCGCCGTCTTGCGTGCCGGTGGCGTAAACCGCATCAGCCTTGGCGTCCAAGACACATGCGACGACAGGCTCGCTCTCCTTGGGAGGACACACACATTCGCCCAGGCCAGGCAGGCCTTTTCTTTGTGCAAAAAGTTTTTCAACGCTGTGTCAGTCGATGTGATGCTTGGCTTGCCCGGGCAAAAAGTTGCCGACTCTGCAAAAACGGTGCGGGAGCTGTGTGCCTGGCAGCCGGACCATCTTTCTCTTTACGGATTGAAAGTGGAGGCAGGCACCCGCCTTGACGCGCTCCTTGAACAAGGAGCGGCAACTCTCCCTGCAGAGGAGGAAGCGTTGGCCATGATGCAACAGGGCAGGGAGATTCTTGTTGCACACGGGTTTAATCATTATGAGCTTGCCAATTTCGCTAAACCAGGTCATCAATGCCGCCATAATTTAAGCTACTGGGAAAACCGCCCATATCTCGGTCTGGGTCTGGGTGCTCATTCTTACTGGCAGAGCAGCCGCTACTGTAATACGGCAGATCTCCCGCTTTACCAAAATTCCCTGCTGGCAGGGATGCTGCCGCCGGCGACCATCCATGTTGTCCAAAAACGCGAGGAAATGGAAGACACAATGATGCTGGGGCTTAGACTGACTGGGGGCGTGTCTTTTAAAGAATTTCAGCGTCGCTTCCGGTTGGATTTGCGCACGCTGTTTGCTGCGGAAATCCAAGGGCTTAGAGAGAAAGGCTTAATTGAATGTGATGCGGAAACAATCCGCCTTAGCAAGCGCGGATTGCCGCTGGCTAACTTAGTTTTTGCCGAGTTTATCACTGGCTCACCTTGACAAAGACATGCTATAAATGGTATTTTTGTTATAGCTTTAGCACTCATAAATAGAGAGTGCTAAATTAAGGAGGAAAACAAATGGCTGGATTAAATGACAGAAAACAAAAAATCCTCCAAGCCGTTGTTACCGACTATATCCAAACGGCTGAACCTGTAGGTTCCAGAGCCATTTCCAGGCGCTATAAGTTGGATCTCTCAGCAGCCACCATCCGCAATGAAATGGCAGACCTGGAAGAGCTTGGCTTTTTGACTCAACCTCATACGTCAGCAGGCCGGATCCCTTCGCAGCAGGGTTACCGTTTTTACGTGGATGCCCTGATGGGTCCACCCAGCTTGTCACGGCAGGAGGAAGCATACCTAGCCAATGTTTTTACCCAGCTGCAGAAAATGCGGGAAATTGACCAAATTGTCCAGCAGACAGCTAAAGTGTTATCTGTGTTGACCAGTTATACGTCGCTTGTGCTGGGGCCACAGTTTCGCCACAGTACATTTAAGCAAATGCGTTTGGTTCCGTTAGATGAGGAAAAAGCGCTGGTGGTTCTGATTACCAGCACCGGGCATATTAAGCACAGAGTAATCAACTTGCCGCAGGCGCTAAGCAGCCAGGAACTAAGCCAGATTGTCAGCTATCTTAATGAACAACTGGCGGGACAAACCATCGAGGGTCTCTCTGCTACCCGGCTGAGGCAACTGCGCAGCGACCTCTACGCCCGGATTGAGCTGCTCAGCCAATTGCTGCTACTCTTGGAGGAAAGCTCAACTGACGGTGAAGGGAGAGTATTTTTAGGGGGAACGTCCAACATTCTTAACCAGCCGGAATTTAAGGACGTGGAGAAAGTCAAACACCTGTTAACGTTGTTTGAGGAAGGAAGCAGACTTTCTTTTGTCCTGGAAACTTCTTTGGCAGGCGTTTCGATTCGGATTGGCACTGAAAATGTTATTACCGAAATGAGTGATTGCAGCCTAGTTACGGCTACCTATCAGTTGTCTAACCGTCCTGTGGGTGCCATTGGCGTACTGGGACCTACCCGTATGGAATATTCTCGGGTGATCACCATTATTGAACATATTGCCAGTCACTTAAACTTTGTGGTGCAAGATTAACGACGGCGTCAGTCCCTTAAGTGGCGGGTTGCCGTCCGTTCAACGATTTGAATGATGGGTGAGGTGATGTAGATGAATGAGGAAGAAAAAATGATTTTGGCTGAAGAAGATGTGTCCTTCGGCGAGCCGGAAGAGAGCCGGCCAAACCAAAACAGTGCGGACTTTGCCGAATTGGTCAGGTTGCGGGAGGAAAATGCCCAATATTTTGCCAGGCTGCAACGTCTGCAGGCAGACTTTGATAATTATCGAAAGCGGGTGAAAGCAGAAAAGCAGGAATGGACTGCGCAGGCAGTCTGCGAGATTGTCCGAGAGCTTTTGCCGGTGATTGACAATCTGGAACGGGCTTTGGAAGCAGGCGGTTCCGCTGAGTTGCTACTCTCCGGTGTGGATTTAGTCTTTAAGCAGTTTTTGTCTGTATTAAACAAGCATGGGCTTAACACAATTGAAGCATGTGGCGTCCAGTTTGATCCTACTTGCCATCATGCGATTATGCAGCTCGAATGTGCGGAGCCGGAAAATATGGTGGTGGAAGAACTGCAAAAAGGGTACAGGCTTAAAGAGCGATTGCTCCGTCCCAGCATGGTAAAAGTGGCAAAATAATCTTTTGAAGATATTATAGAATTTAGACAGGAGGAAATCAGATGGGTAAAGTTATCGGTATTGACCTTGGGACAACAAACTCTGTGGTTGCAGTAATGGAAGGCGGGGAACCGCAAGTAATTGCTAATGTCGAAGGCGAAAGAATCACGCCTTCCGTAGTTGCGTTTAGTAAAGCGGGAGAGTTGCTGGTGGGGCAGGTGGCTAAGCGCCAATCAATCACCAATCCTGACAGAACTATTGCCTCGATTAAGCGGCAGATGGGTACTAATCATACGGTTAAAATTGACGGGAAAAATTATACTCCTCAAGAAATTTCCGCGATGGTGCTGCAGAAGCTGAAAAAAGACGCGGAAAGTTACCTAGGGGAAAAAATAGATAAAGCTGTTATTACTGTGCCGGCATATTTTACCGACGCCCAGCGCCAGGCTACTAAAGATGCAGGCAAAATCGCGGGGCTGGAAGTGCTGCGCATTATTAATGAGCCTACCGCCGCGGCACTGGCTTACGGCATGGATAAAGGCAATGATCATACCATTCTTGTTTTTGATTTAGGCGGCGGTACGTTTGACGTCTCGATTTTGGAGTTGGGCGACGGCGTTTTTGAAGTAAAAGCCACCAGCGGTAACAACCGCTTGGGTGGAGATGATTTTGATGAAAAAGTAATCAACTATCTGGCAGAGCAATTTAAAAACGAGCAGGGCATTGATTTGAGAACTGACAAAATGGCTCTGCAGCGTTTAAAAGAGGCGGCGGAAAAAGCCAAAGTTGAACTTTCCAATTTGGCTACCACTAATATTAATTTGCCTTTTATTACTGCTACGGCAGAGGGCCCCAAACATTTGGATATGAACCTGACCAGGGCAAAATTTAATGATCTGACGGCTGACTTGGTGGAAGCCACCATGGGGCCAACCCGCAGCGCTTTAAAGGACAGCGGCTTGAAAGCCGAGAATATTGACAGAGTAATTTTAGTAGGCGGCTCTACCCGCATTCCCGCAGTACAGGAAGCGATCAAAAGTTTAATCGGCAAGGAGCCGCACAAAGGTGTAAATCCGGATGAGGTGGTGGCATTAGGTGCGGCCATCCAAGCCGGGGTATTGGCGGGAGAAGTAAAAGACGTGCTGCTTTTGGACGTTACGCCGCTTTCCTTAGGGATAGAAACGTTGGGCGGTGTTTTTACCAAAATTATTGAACGCAACACTACTATCCCTACTGCCAAGAAACAGACATTCTCCACTGCCGCAGACAGCCAGACTCAAGTAGAAATCCATGTCTTACAGGGAGAACGATCCATGTCAGCCGGCAACAAAACATTGGGTCGCTTTACTCTCGACGGCATTCCGCCTGCCCCGCGCGGCATTCCGCAAATCGAAGTATCTTTTGATATTGATGCTAACGGAATTGTCAATGTGTCGGCTAAAGACAATGCCACCGGCAAAGAGCAAAAAATTACTATTACCGCCTCATCCGGATTGAGCGAAAAAGAAATTGATGAGATGGTGAAAAATGCAGAGCAATTTGCCGCAGACGATGAGAAACGCAAAGAACTGGCGGAAGCGCGCAACGAGTCTGATTCACTCTGCTATTCCACAGAAAAAATGCTGCGTGACTTAGGAGATAAGGTTGACGCCACCCAAAAAGGGGAGATCGAGGCGGCAATCACTAAGCTGAAAGATGTGGCATCCAAAGAGGATATTGCCGCTATGCGCAGTGAAATGGAAATACTGACAAAACATTTACATGAGCTATCGACCAAGCTTTATCAGCAACAAGAGGGTGAGGCAAAGCCTGCAGAGGAAGGCGGGCAGGGTGAGACGGTAGATGCCGAATATGAGGTCGTAGACGAAGATAAAAACTAGAGAAGCTTAAGGAATGGAGTAAAAATGGCAAAACGAGATTATTACGATGTCCTAGGCTTGCCAAGGGACGCCACTGCTGAGGAGATAAAAAAGGCGTACCGGAAATTGGCAAGAAAATACCATCCGGACGTCAATCAGACTGATCAAGACGCGGAGCATAAATTTAAAGAAATGAAAGAAGCCTTTGATGTGCTTAGTGAGCCTAGCAGTCGTGAGCATTACGACCGTTTCGGCCACGCTGCGGAGCAAGGGGCCGGCGGCTTCAACGGGTTTGGGCAAGGCGGCGCCGGCGGGTTTGGATTCGAAGATATTTTTGACACATTTTTTGGCGGCGGTGGCGGGCGCAGGTCAAACAGCCCCCAGCGAGGAGCCGACCTGCGCTACGATTTGGAGATAAGCCTGGAAGACGCCGCATTCGGATTGGAGACAATTGTAAAAATCCCCAGAGCGGAGCCATGTACCACCTGCGGCGGCAGTGGGGCAAAGTCCGGCACGCAGCCTGAAACATGCACCTATTGTCACGGTAGTGGGCAACAGCAGGTGGTTCGCAATACGGCATTCGGCCGTTTTGTCAGCGCAAGAACCTGCGAAGCCTGTCGCGGCGAGGGAACTTTTATTAAAGAGCGTTGCCCTGCTTGCCAGGGAAGCGGAAGCCGGCAGCACGAGCGGCAAATTGAGGTCAAAGTCCCGGCGGGGGTAGATACCGGCTCCCGTCTCCGCGTCACAGGCGAAGGGGCAGCAGGCAGCCGCGGCGGTCCTCCCGGTGATTTATACCTGTTTATCCATGTTAAACCTCATGCTCTCTTCCAACGGGACGGCGACGATATTATTGTCGAAATGCCGGTTTCGTTTGCTCAGGCTGCGCTGGGTACCGAACTGGAAGTGCCGACACTAGATGGGAAGGCGCGCATTAAAGTGCCTGAGGGAACTCAGCCGGGCACATTATTTCGCCTGCGCGGCAAAGGAATTCCCCGTCTGCGCGGCTATGGCAGGGGTGACCAGCATGTTCGGGTGAACGTGATTATTCCTAAAAAAGTTGCCGGGAAGCAGCGAGAACTGCTACGTGAATACGCTAAGCTTGCCGGCGAAGAAATTGGGCATCATGATAAAGGGATTATTGATAAGATGAAGGACGCGCTAGGAGGAAAATAGCGTGCAATGGATCGAAGTGAAAGTTGTTACAGGACGGGAGAGTACCGAAGCGGTGTCGGAAAGACTGATGAGTCTAGGTGCCGGCGGTGTGTCCGTCTACGATGAAATGGATTGGGCCACGGTCAAACAGGCAGGATTGGGAGATATTTTCCCCTCCCTGCCTGCCGCAGATAGTGGACTGGTAACGATTAGGGGATATTTCCCCCTTTCTTTTTTAGCAGACGGTAAAGAGGAAGAACTGTCGTCATTTTTGTTGGCGCTGCCATCGTTTGGCTTAGCGCCGGCTGTGCTTTCCACCGAGCAGCTCAATGATCCGGCCTGGGAAGAGGCATGGAAGCAATACTGGGAGCCTACGCCGGTTGGGAATAAGCTGATGATTCTGCCGGCGTGGTTGACTGCGGAGCCGTGGCCAGGCAGGCTGGTTCTTCGTCTGGATCCTGGGGCTGCCTTTGGCACCGGAACTCATGAAAGCACACAGCTCTGTCTGGAGCTGCTGGAAAATGAAATAACAGGCGGAGAAACAGTCTGGGATTTAGGCTGTGGCTCGGGGATTTTGGCTCTGGCTGCCAAGTTGCTTGGTGCCGGTAAAGTCTCCGGTGTTGATTTCGAGGAGTCGGCAATTCGTGCCGCGTGTGAAAACGCAAAGCTCAATGGGATGCAGCTGCCTTTTATCCAAGCTGATTTGTTCAGCATAGAAGCATGGTCTTTACTCACGCAGGCAGATCTTGTTACCGCAAATTTAACTGCAGACGCTTTGCTCACTGTGAGCAGCCGCCTTCGCCATATATTGTTTCCGGGTGGGCGGCTGATCATTTCCGGGATTGTCCGCCACCGTCAAAGCGAAGTTCTTGCTGCTTTTTTGCTAGAAGGCTATCAGCTCAAGGAAAAAAGAAGTGCCGGGGAATGGGTGGCACTTCTGCTGGAGATGAAGTGATGAATCGTTTTTTTTATACGCAAAGCCAGCTTCTTGATGAGCACACGGTTGAGCTTAGCGGCGAGGACGCACATCATTTGCTGCGCGTTCTGCGCGCTTCCGCCGGAGAAAGTCTGGAATTATGTAACGAAACGGGCCAGTGTCGCCGAGCTGAGATTATTATTACAGAAAAAAACGGCGTCTCGTGCCGTTTGGGTGATTTTTTGCCCGATAGTGAGGCTTCTGTACAGTTTATTCTCGCTTTTGGCTTATTAAAAGGGGAGAAGGCAGAGGTTGTCTTACAAAAAGCTACCGAGTTGGGTGCCGCCGGATTTATTCCCTTTATCAGCAGTCGGACTGTGATTCGCCCGGAGAAGGACATGGAAAACCGCAGGCAGCGCTGGCAGAAAATTATCCGCAGCGCAGCAGCCCAGTCACGCCGTAATCTCATCCCGCCCATTGCTCCGCCGGCTTCCTGGGAGCAACTCCTAAAGCTGGCTAAAAGTTTTGACAAAGCGTTACTCTTTTGGGAAGCTGAGGGCGAAGGGCAGCTCTGCGCTGTGTTGAGAAATATTCAGCCAAAAAGCAGGGTTCTGTTGGTGACCGGACCGGAAGGCGGCTTTAGTGACGAAGAAGTACTTGTCGCCAAAAGTCATGGTTTAGCGTCTGTAACACTTGGTCCCCGGATACTGCGAGCGGAAACTGCGGCTCTCGTAGCATTGGCAGTTTCTCTCTATCAAGCGGGCGAGATGGGAGGGTCATAGATGGCTACGGCAGCTTTTTTTACACTTGGTTGTAAAGTGAACCAGACGGAAACTGCGGCTCTGCAGCAGCTTTTTGTGGCGGCAGACTATCAGCTGGTGCCTTTCGATGGGCATGCCGACGTTTATGTAATCAACACCTGTACCGTCACGCAGCTTAGCGACAGAAAGTCCAGGCAAATGATTCGTCGCGCACGGCGGGCTAACTTAGCCTCGGTAATTGTGGTGACAGGGTGCTATGCTCAGGTTTCCCCGGATGATGTACTGAAAATTCCCGAGGTGGATTTGGTTATCGGTACTCATGCGCGCGGCAGGCTGCCGGAACTTGTGGAAGAAGCCAAAAAAGGCCGCCTCAACTGTGTGGTGCCTTTGGCAGAGAAGGAAGAGTTTGAAGCTTTGCCTGTTGCGCAAAAAGCGGGACGGAAAAGAGCCTTTCTCAAAATTCAGGAAGGGTGCCGTCAATTTTGTTCCTACTGTATTGTCCCGCATGCCCGAGGCTCTCTTTGCAGCCGTCCTCTGGAAGAAACGGTAGTGGAAGTAAAACGGCTGGCCAAGCAGGGTTTCCATGAGCTGGTGCTCACTGGTGTTCACCTTGGTTCCTATGGTACTGACCTGCCGGGAGAAATTGCTTTGAGCGACCTGCTCGGTCAGCTTGCGTCTCTTTCAGGAATCCGCCGGATACGCATCTCATCCATTGAACCTACGGAAATTACGCCGGAGTTAGTTGAGGTGATGCAGGAGAATCCGAGCATCTGCCGTCATCTCCATATTCCCTTGCAAAGCGGGGACAATCTGGTGTTGCGCAGGATGAACCGCAAATATGACGCGATAGAATTTCTTCAGCTAGTACGCTGGCTGCGTGCGCAACTACCTGGCATAGCTTTGACGACCGATGTAATGGTCGGATTTCCAGGCGAAACGGAAGAGCAGTTTCAGCGCACGCTGAGCCTAGTCGAAAAAAGTGCTTTTAGTCGTGTCCATGTTTTTAAGTATTCGCCCAGAAATGGCACTCCTGCCGCCAGTTTTCCGGAGCAGGTGACGCCGGCGCTGAAAGAAGAACGAAGCAAGCGCTTGACAGCTTTGGGTCATAGCCTTTCTATTGCTTTCCGTCAACAGTTCATTGGTAAGACGGTTGATGTATTGTTTGAAGAAACGGCTGGCAAAGGTAAACTGGCGGGGCTGACGGAACATTACGTCCGGGTCACCGCCTGTGCACCGGTTGCTTTTTTGGGAGAAATCGCCGCCGTGACAGTTGGAGGGGAACAGCGAGACGGACTCTATGGAACAGCACAGCTTTAGAAAGAGCGAAGCATTTCGGGGCAATGTCGCCTTTCTCAGTTGCTCCGCTCGCACGTTTTCGCAGCTACGAACTGTCATTCTCGCTAACATGCCAAAACCTCTGGGCTTACTGCATGTGAACCATTGGCATGTCTTAACGCTGCGAATTCCCGTTCGCTAAACGCTGC
>JAGXTN010000127.1 GCA_018333455.1 Dethiobacter sp.
CCAGCCCCCAACTGGGCGTCGGCAGCCAGCACCAAGAACTTCATCGCTATGCCCTTTACGGATTTTTAGGCCCGTCCTCGGAAACGGTCGCGTCAACTAGAATACTGCGCCACTTACGGATTCAATGACTATTGTAACATATCTTGTCTGGACACACAAATAGCGCACCAGGCACTGTAACACAAAAAATGATGATTTAGTCGCTTTAAAACGTGCTGTGGTTCTGCACGCTGACGGCACTGAGCCGCGCGCAGGCTGACAATGACTACGTTACCTCACTGCTGACAATCCCGCTTAACTTTGGCGATGGACAAGCTTTTGAGCAAGATAATAGAGGCTTGCCGCAGCCTCGCCGAAAGGTTCCAGTTCTTGCTCTGCGTCAAACAAGAGGTCAACCGCTTTTTTCTGGGCTGCATCCAACCCAAAAAGCGCCGGATACGTCGCTTTTTGACGCTCAGCATCGGCACCTGTCTTTTTGCCTAATAATGCTTGCTCACCGGTGATGTCCAGCATATCATCGACAATCTGAAAGGCCAGACCCATCTTATCAGCAAAAGATGTGAGAATCCGTAACTCTGCAAGCGATGCGCCGCCCATAACGGCACCGCTGCGAATGGCGCAGCTAAAAAGTGCTCCTGTCTTATGGCGGTGAATATAATCCAGCCGTTCGGCACTAACTTGCTTCCCCTCGGAAAGAATATCTACCACTTGACCGCCGATCATGCCGCCAACCCCGGCTGCTTTACTCAGCTCTTCCATTAAACGTACTACAGTGGCTGCAGGGAAATAGGCCGATGCTTCTCCTGCCAGCGTTTCAAATGCCATCGTTAATAACGCGTCTCCCGCCAAGATGGCAATTGCCTCACCGTAAACTTTATGGTTGGAGAAGCGTCCACGCCTATAATTGTCATTATCGAGCGCCGGCAGGTCATCATGAATCAGTGAATAGGTATGCACCATTTCCAACGAACAAGCAGCCGGCATAGCATGTAGTTGCGGCACACCGAAGATTTCGGCAGCACTTAATGTCAGCAGCGGCCGCAAGCGTTTGCCGCCGGCAAAAACACTGTAACGCATGGCACCGTGAATTTCTGCGGGGAAAGTATCTTCCGGAGGGAGAAGTCTATCAAGAGCTTCATCCACTTGTGCCACAGTTCTACTGATCTCAAATGTCACCAGCTTTCCCCCTCACCCGTAAAAGGAATAAACTCCCCTGCCTCTTTTAATAGAACAGCAACTTTTCCTTCCGCATCAGCCAACTTATGGCGACATTGCCGGAGCAGCCCCATTCCTTCTTGGTAAAGAGCAAGCGCTTCTTCCAATGGACAGTCGCTACGCTCTAGGCTCGCCAGCACTTCTTCCAAGCGCTTCAGCGCCTGTTCAAATGTTAGCGTCAATTTGGCTTGGCTCGCTTTAGTCATTAGCTTTCCTCCGCATAAGTTAGTATTACTTGCTAACATCTAGTCGATTATAGCATATTCCCCCAGAGAAATCATATTGCCTATTATTAATTGATTTCATAGCATGAAAGGAGTATAATACAGTTAGAATGTTACTACGAGGAGTTGATACCATGCAGATTAAACCGTCTGCAAGCATCCGGCAAAATTACAATGAAATTGCAGCTTTATGCAAATCCTCCGGAGAGCCTGTGTATCTTACCAAAAACGGCGAGGGCGATCTTGTGGTTATGGATATAGCTACCTTTGTCCGCCGTGAGAAAATGCTAAAGCTGCGTGAAGAACTGTTGGCTGTTGAGGAAGATCGTCTGGCCGGACGCGCCGGAGTGACACCGGATGAGCTCGACAGATATCTGGACAGCATTATTGATGAGGTGGAACATGGAAAATAAGCCTCAATATAAGGTGATTATTTCCGACCGTGCCCTTCAGATGCTGGCGGGTCATGTGCGTTTTCTGGCACAAAAAAGTCCTACTGCCGCTCGCAGAACAAAGAATGAATTGATGGACGCTATCCGCTCCCTCTCCACCATGTCGGAGCGTTTTCCTTTTCTCAATGCTGAATTTATACCATTAAACAAGTATCATAAGATGTTCGTTGAGAAGTGGTATCTTATTCTGTATCAGATCAAGGATCAGACGGTGTATGTTGATTATATTGTGGATTGCAGACAGGATTATGGGTGGCTGTTGAAGTAGAATTATTTACTAAACTTTCCACATCAAATCATTTTGCATAAGTTTTTATAACCCGGGCGTCTGCATAGCCTTGGTGCAGCCGAATCCGGAGAAGATCATCAGGTGCAAGGTGTTTTGTATCTCTAACAACTGTGCCGTTCTCATCTAGACAAATAGCAAAACCTCTTGCCAGGACAGCCTCCGGGCTTAATGCTCCAAGCTTCCCCGCCAGAAAATCAAGCCTAGCAGTGCAACCCTGCAATAGATAGCACAGCCGGCTATCCAGCCGAGAGGCTAAATTATCCAGTATTTGGCGGTGTTGGTCAAAACGCTGAGAAGGACGAACAAACTCCCGGGCTGAAGCTATTCTTTCTACGTAGCGCCGGTGGTGTTCCAATCTAGCCTTCATCACTGCCGTCATCCTGTTTTTGGCCATCGCTAAAAACTGCTGCAACTCTCGTTGATCGGGCACAATAATTTCCGCTGCCGCAGTTGGCGTAGCAGCCCTGACGTCTGCCACAAAGTCGGCAATTGTAAAGTCGGTTTCGTGACCGACAGCAGATACTACGGGAATACGGGAACTATAAATCGCCCTGGCCACCACTTCTTCGTTAAAAGCCCAGAGCTCTTCAATAGAACCGCCGCCACGGCCAATGATCAATACATCCACATCTTGAATGCCATTAAAAAAATTTATGGCTTCCGCAATTTGCGCGGCTGCTCCCACTCCCTGAACCGGTACCGGCACCACCAACACTTCCGCCTGAGGAAAACGGCGGGAAAGAGTGGCAAGAATATCCCGAATTGCTGCGCCGGTTGGAGAAGTAACTAAGCCAATGCGTTCAGGAAAGCGCGGCAAGGGTTTTTTCACTTCCGGCGCAAACAACCCTTCCGCCGCCAAGCGTTTTTTCATTTCCTCAAAGGCGGCAAAAAGGCTGCCCACCCCTTCCGGCGCCATGGACTCCACATAGAGCTGATACAAGCCATCCCGCTCATAGATGGACAAGCGCCCGCTCAGCACCACCTTCATGCCGTCCGCGGGACGAAATGCAAGGCGCCCGTTTGCACTCTTAAACATCACGCAGCGTATAGAGGCAGCCGCATCCTTGAGTGTAAAGTACATGTGGCCGGAAGAATGTGCTTTAAAATTAGAAATTTCACCGCTGACCCGCAGCTTATTAAGCTGAGAATCAGCGGCAAATAAATTTTTAATATATTGCGTCACTTGCGCAACTGTCAGGATACGCTCAGAGCCGTTTAACATCTAATCACAGCACCCTATCAGATTGTTCAATAACATCGCCACAGTCATCGGGCCCACGCCTCCGGGAACGGGAGTAATCCAACCAGCTACTTGGTTGACGCTGTCATGCTCCACATCACCCACCAAGTGCCCGCCCACGAGATTGGTACCCACATCAATGACAATGGCGCCAGGCTTAACCATAGAACCGGTAATCATCTCCGGATGACCGGTTGCCACAATTAGCACATCGGCCTGGCAAGTCAATTGCTCAAGATACCAAGAACGCGAATGAGCAAAAGAGACGGTGGCGTGCTGCTCCAGGAGCAGAAAGCCGACCGGCAGGCCAACATGCTGGCTTCGCCCTACTATTACGGCTCGTTTACCTTTCAGCTCTATCCCAGTCGATTCTAGCAATTTCATGATACCGCGCGGGGTAAAAGGAATATATTGTTTGTCACCAATCAAAAAGTTGCCTAGATTCATGGGATGGATGCCTTCCACATCTTTGAGCGGATCAATGGCATGAACGACTGCCCGATAATCAATGTGATTAGGCATAGGATGGATGTTAATACCGGTAATCTTTGGATCAGCGTTAAGCTTTTCCACCAGTGCCATAACATTTGCCTGTCCCGAGAGCGAATTAAGCGTGTGCACTTCACAATAAATACCCACACTGTCACACATCCGTTTTTTCAGTTCGGCAATGTTAGTGCGCGCCACCGGACTGTTAACGAGTACTATGGCCAGCCCCGGAGTTTTATTTTGCTCTTTCAGCTTGGCCACATCTGCTTTGATTTTTTGTTGCAACTCCTTAGCGATGGCACTGCCATCGATAATGCGGGCAGCCATGGTAATCCCTCCTATTTTTTTACTTTAAATTGTGTTTACGTCTAAATGACTCCAGCGTATTAAGCATCAGCATCGTAATCGTCATCGGGCCTACACCGCCGGGAACGGGAGTAATATAGGATGCTTTTTCTTTAGCGCTTTCAAAATGGACATCGCCCACCAGCTTGTCATCCACACGGTTGATTCCCACGTCAATAACAACGGCTCCCGGCTTAATCCAATCGCCGTTAACCATTTCTGCACGGCCCACGGCTACCACCAGAACGTCGGCTTCGCGACAGACGGCTGCTAAGTCCGCAGTACGGGAATGGCAAATGGTGACAGTGGCATGTTGCTGAAGCAAAAGCAACGCTACCGGCTTGCCTACAATGTTACTGCGACCGACAACGACTGCATTTTTACCTTTCAGATCATAGCCGATGTATTCCAGCATTTTCATGCAACCATGCGGCGTGCAAGGTATGTAGCAGTCATCGCCAATCATTAGATTTCCAACGTTTATCGGATGAAAGCCGTCCACATCCTTTTCAACAGCAATGGCGTCAATCACTGCTTTTTCTTGAATGTGGCCTGGCAGCGGAAGCTGCACCAAGATGCCGTGAATATCTTCGTCTTTGTTCAAATCGTCAATCATTTTCAGCAGCACTTCTTGAGTCGTTTCTGCGGGGATTCGGTGGACGACAGAATAGAAACCGAGCGCTTTGCTTGTTTTTTCTTTGTTGCCAACATACGCTTTAGACGCCGGGTCTTCACCCAAGAGGATCACGGCTAAACCGGGGACTTTACCCGTTTTTTCCTTCATGCTTGCCAAATCGACTGCGATTTGATCCCGGATTGCGGCGGCCACTTCAGGCCCTTTGATCAATTTTGCACTCATCATAAATCCCTCCCTAAATATATATTATTTTATCTGCGCCGTTGATTTTCCTGCTTTGCCGGAAAATCAAACTAAAAAATAATCTTGTGTTAAGTTGTGGGTAAACTTCTAAGATATTCATCCATGGCTTTCGCGGCAACTTTACCGGCGCCCATGGCGTTAATCACGGTAGCAGCGCCGGTGACGATATCGCCGCCGGCCCAGACGCCTGCCCGCGATGTTTTGCCGGACTCGTCAGCTTCAATAGTCCCTCGGCGACCTGTTTTCAGACCGGCGGTTGTCTGGGGCACGAGCGGATTCGGAGTCTGTCCCACAGCTACCACCACCGTATCAACGGCAAAAACAAAGTTAGACTTTTCGATGGGTTCTGGACGGCAACGGCCGGACTCGTCCGGCTCGCAGAGGCGCATTTTTACACACTCAATCCCCTTAACCCAACCATTTTCATCCCCACTGATCTTAATTGGATTGGTAAGCAGATTAAATTGCACGCCTTCCTCTTCCGCATGATGAATTTCTTCCAGCCGAGCCGGCATTTCCTTATCAGAGCGGCGATAGACAATATAGACGTTCTCGGCTCCCAGGCGTAGCGCCGTCCGCGCCGAGTCCATTGCTACGTTACCGGCACCGACCACAGCTACATTTTTCCCCACCTTAATCGGAGTGTCATATTCCGGAAACAGATAGGCTTTCATTAAATTAGTTCTGGTCAAAAATTCGTTGGCCGAATACACCCCAAGCAAGTTCTCCCCGGGGATACCTAGGAAAGTGGGCAAACCGGCACCAGTCCCAATAAAAACGGCATGAAATCCTTCTTCGGTAAACAACTCATCTATGGTGATGGTCTTGCCAATGACTATGTTGGTGCGCAGCTTGACCCCAAGGCGCTGGATATAGTCGACTTCTTTGCGCACGACTTCTTTCGGTAGACGGAATTCAGGAATCCCGTAAACCAACACGCCCCCAGGCATATGGAACGCTTCGAAAATGGTAACATCGTGACCCATCCTCGCCAAATCGCCGGCACAGGTGAGTCCCGCAGGGCCTGCTCCTACCACAGCCACTTTTTTCCCTGTGGACGCAGGAAGTTCCGGAACATCTACACCATGCTCCAGCTCCCAATCGGCAAGAAAACGCTCAAGGCGGCCAATAGCCACTGAATCGCCTTTCTTAGCGCGCACGCAGAAAGATTCGCATTGGCTCTCCTGAGGACAAACACGACCGCAGATCGCCGGCAGATTATTTTTGTCTTTCAGAGCAAAGACACCCTCGCCAAACTTTTTCTCCTTGATCAAACCGATAAAAGCAGGAATATCTACTTCAACGGGACAACCCTGGCGGCACGGCGCCTTTTTGCACTCCAAGCAGCGCTCCGCTTCCGCGATGGCTGTTTCCATGTTATAGCCGTAAGGAACCTCGCTAAAGTTTTTAACTCGTTCCGCCGGTTTTTGTTCTTCCATTGGATGCTTTTTAGTAACATTCGGCTCCATTAATGCTCACCTCCGCAACCGCAACGACAGTGACCCAAAGCCTGTTTCTCTTCAGCCTGATACATACGGGAACGGGCGACCAGCTCATCAAAATCTACCTGGTGTCCGTCAAACACAGGCCCATCTACACAAGTAAATTTAGTCTTGCCGGCTACCGTAACACGGCAGGCGCCGCACATCCCGGTGCCATCTACCATGATCGGGTTTAAACTGACGACGGTTTTTACACCATACGGACGGGTCTGGTTAACAATCGCCCTCATCATCGGCAACGGACCCACCGCAATAATTTCCGCAATCGGCTCCCCATCAGCGAGAAAATTTTGCAACAGATCGGAAACAAAACCATGGCGGCCATAGCTACCATCATCTGTGCAAACATGCAACTCTTTGCTGACTAAGCGCATCTCATCTTCAAGAATTAAAAAATCCTTAGTACGGGCGCCGATAATCGAGAATACATCCATTCCGGCTTTGTAAAATCCTTTTACCTTGGGATAGATCGGCGCAATCCCTACCCCGCCGCCCACAGCAATTATCCGTCCGGGATGTTCAGGAAATTCCATTGGCTTGCCAAGTGGGCCTACGAAATCGGCTATATATTCGCCCGCTTCTTTTTTAGCCAAACATTTGGTCGTTAGCCCCACTTCCTGAAAAATGATGGTGATGGTTCCCCGTTCAGGGTCAGAGTCTGCAATAGTGAGGGGAATTCGTTCTCCCTTTTCATCAATGCGCAGAATGATAAACTGCCCCGGTTTGGCTTTCCTGGCAACTAGCGGTGCTTCTACCTCAAACAGTGTTGAAACGTCTGAGAGCACTCTTTTCGTAACCAGCTTATACAATAGCGCTTCCTCCCTTACCTGTGACTAGACTGTTTCTCTCCAAGTTAGGTTTATTCGCCAAATTCGTCCTATTTCCTTTTTTCATAGCTTAAGATGCAGGAATTTTAGAACTTTTCTAGCAAGTAAACTTATGTGCAAATAAGGCTGCCCCCACAGCGTTGTCACCGGCAAACTCAACGCTGGCAAAGGCAGCATTATTGCCAATTTTTTTAGCTAAGAAACTGCGAATATAGGAGTTAGCCATGACCCCGCCCACAAAAAGCACTGGTTTTACACCGTGCTCTCTTGCGATATTTTCCAAAACTCGCCAGACCGACTGAGCCACACAATGCTCCACCCCCCTAGCCGCGTCAGCCGGTCGTGCGCCTTGCAGCAGCGCACGCTGGACATGGCTTTCCGGTCCGGAAAAAGACAAAATGCCTCCTCTGACTGCCACAGGCACAGCCAGTGGAGCAGGACCGGCACAAGCCCCCAGCTCTTCTAAACTTGGTCCGGCAGGAAACGATAAACCGAGCGCCACGCCCACGCGATCAATAAACTGGCCGGCATGCAAGTCTTCCGTTCCACCCAACTGAGAAAGCAGTAATTCTTCCTTCGCGTCTACCGCCAGCACTTCCGTAGTGCCGCCGGAAAGATGAACGACATAAAAATTCTGCCACTCGACTCCGGCAGACCATAAGCCAGCCAATAAGTGTCCTTCCTGATGAGATAGTTCAAAAAACGGTACGTCGAAAGCCGATGCCAAAGAACGAGCAAATGATACCCCCGCTGTAAAGACCGGCAGATAAGAGCCAATCAACGGTCGGGGCCGCGTTGAGGCTGCCACCGCTTGCAGTCGTAACGGACCGATTTCCTTAGTCAAGACAGCAACCAGCTCCGGCAGATGCTGCAGATGTTGAAACACGCCGTCTGATTGCCGCAAACCACGTTCGCCATGCGGTACAGCGAGCAACTTTCTTGCCTCTGAAAGCAAACGTCCCTGGGCGTCAATTACAGCCAGGGACGTAGTGTAGCATGAGGTGTCCACTCCTAGAAACATCACGATTCCTCCTTGCTGCCTGCTTGGTCGCGGGCCAATTTATCCAGTACACCGTTTAGAAACTTTGCTGACTCGTCACTATTAAAGAGCTTGCTTAACTCCAATGCTTCATTAATGGCAACGGCGGCAGGGATATCAGCACAATAGAGTAGCTCATATGTTGCCAGCCGCAAAACACTTCTGTCTACTGCAGCCAGTCTGCCAAACTCCCAGTTTACCAGATACTTAGCAAGTTGATTGTCTATCTCCGCTAAGTGTAACAGAGTGCCTTCAGCCAACTGTCGGGCAAAAAGAGCATGGTCGCGACCCAACCCGCTCTCCGTCAATAATTCGGTGAATACAGGTTCTAAACCATTTTTCCCTACATCTTCCTGAAATAATACTTTAAATGCAATTTCCCGTGCCAGACGCCGGCTCATCTAAATCCTCCCGTCAATCGCTGTCAGGCCAGATACGCTGCAGTATCTTTTGCAGTCCGTCATGGCGGTCATACAGTTTGCCTAAAAATACTCCCAAAGCTATACACATAAATAACAGCAAACTTCTCCACAAGCCAAAAGTAATTATTGAAAGACCGACAGCCAGACCAGTCAGGCCACCCAGCACTTTCCCCCAATGTTCAGCCAAAAGTTGGCGCATTGTCTTTGCACTCACGTCCACACCTTCTTCCAGAAGTCGTTAGTGAGCAGTCTTGATGCCGTCAGTAACAATGTTTTCAATCATCACTCTTACTTCGGCAACACTGCTGCCCGTAATTTTTTCCACGTCATCTTTCACCACAGCCTGCAGTTCCGCAGTCAACTGCGGGATGATCTGCTCCGGATAAATCACTGCGCGGAGAAAAATAACGACCCCGTTATCGCTAAAAACGATTTTTGTTTTTATTTCCCTAATGCCTTTAATACTTTTCGACGCTTTCAATACCATATTTTCCACCGCTTTGAAGCAGATCCTTACTTCACCAAGGGGCCCGTGCAACAAAATTGTCTCTACTCGCTCGCTACGGCGCAAACCGGCAACCATTACTGCCACAGCAAGCAGAATCATCACACCGGCCAAGACTATAAAGTTCCGGTTTCCATAGACGGCTTCTAAGCTTGTCCGCAAAAAATCCAATGGAAAATAGGCGGTAGCAACTGCGCCAAGCACGATGCCGGCAGCAGCAAGGGATAAAGCCAGTAAACACAGATATATCCTTTCACCAGTAGTCATGCCTCTACCACTCCCTTTTGTGCAGTACCGGGCGCCAAAGGCGCATAAGTAATAGTCGGGACAGAAAGGGGACGTAACGGAACTTTAGTTTCATTGCATCCCCTTTTGTGTCTGTCTAGCGAATACGCTCGTCCGTTTCCTCTTCATGCTCCTTAGCCGTACCGAAGTTAACACCTTGCACATGAACATTTACCTTTACTGCTTCTAAGCCCGTCATCGACTCGACTGCTTTTTTTACATTCTCTTGAATATTCCAGGCCACATCAGGAATTCTTGCCCCAAACCTAACGACAATATAAAGGTCTATAGCAGCCTGCTTGTCACCTACTTCAACCTTTACTCCTTTAGCCAGGTTTCGCTTACCCAGCATATCGGCTAGACCGCCGGCAATGCCACCGCTCATCCCGGCCACGCCTTCCACCTCGCTGGCAGCCAGACCAGCAATAATTGCCACTACATCATCTGCTATTTTAATGTTGCCAAATTCTGTCGTTGCATACGCCTCATGTTCAGCCAACACAAACCCCTCCTTACCACAGTTCTAGCTGTGACGTTTTTTATTATATCAAAAAATGCTTTGGAATACAATTCCATGCCGCTAACCGGAATTCCAGCTATGGGCCGCTATGTTCAACCACCGTCACCTCCTCCATCTCCACCCCGGTGACACCGCTGACCATCTCCGCTATCTGGAGAAACTCCTGGTCCTTTAAATTTTCCGCCTGCACAACAACATTAGTCATTCTGCCGCGGTAGAAAAAGACGGCGTCTGCAAAACCATGTGCCTTCAACATATTTTCCACCAGCAGCTCTTTTTCCATTGTTTCCACCAATGCCAACAATTGTGCTTCCGCCTGCTTTTTGCCTTCCTGCGAAATATCAGGATTACCAATCATACCGTTTAACATTTCCAGTTCTTTGCCTCGGACACGGTCACGCTGAAGCCTGTACTCCACAAAAAATGCTGAATATTCTTCCAGTTCCAAATTGCCCGGGGTCGCCTCAGAATCGTCGATTATGGCTGGCACGGCTACATTCACCGGTGAATCTGTTTTAATCGACTGCCCTCCTAAGCCCGCAAGCCACCAAACGGCTGTCAGCGTCACCACCAGAATTGATAGCGTCATAATTTTTCTACTCACATTCATTCCCCTTCCTCCTAATCCATTGGCAACACACTAATCCGGTGCGTCGGCAGAGCAAGCGCCGCTGCCACAGCAATGGTTATCCGCTCTTTAATCAACAGATTATCTGCACCCCGAGCCACCACTAACACCCCTTTAATCTCCGGCTGTAGCTCCTCTGTCACCACAGCCTGTTCGCCGCTGCCATCACGAGTCATGACAAGCTGCTTGCTCTCCGTTGTTTCCTTGATCTCGCGCTGACCGCCGGCGACATCAGTTTCCGTCGTACTTCGCTCAGTGTTTTCAGTATTTTGCGCGTAGATTGTAGTGCTGCCGCTTTCCAAGGTAATCAGTACTGATACAGCTTTAACACCCTTGATTTGCCTCAGTCCATCTTCCAGCTCACTTTCAAGCCTCTCCCTGTAGCCACCCTTTGCACCAAACGGATTCAGTACAGCTTCACTGTTTTTTTCAGGGGCAGGAAGCGTTCTCTCCTCTTGGGGACTGGCACTGATAAACATCAAAACTATACCTATACATGCGAGCGCCAGCAGGAAAGTTGTGGAACGCGTTCCTTTCGCCTGCCGTTCCCCTTTAGCAAAATCGGCGAAGCGCTGCCAAAGTCTTTTTAAGATCCCCGCCACCTCCTAACAAAGAAATTTCTTAAACCCGCACTCTTGTATATTTTCAGCAATAACTGAATGAACCGCCTTTGCGAATATATATGCTGTTATCCACCTCTTAGCACCTTTACCTCAATTTTCTCAACACCAACCCCAAGCACTTCCCCAATCAAGCGCTCTATTCTGCTGTCTACGACTGTCTCTGCCGCGCTTTCTGGTGCCGGCGTGCCGACTATAATTTCCACTTTTTCCACTTGCCCGGGCCTTGATTCAGCTATTTGCGCCTTTTTCGCTACCACCACTATCTGCTGAGGCTGTCCAAACTCAGGGTGGTTGACATTTTCTTCAAGTTCAAGAGTTATCTCAATAACTACCAACCCTTCCTGCGCCAAAATCTCTGAAATTTTTTCCAGCATCAACGTTCTGTAGCGCTCTAAGGTTAATTCCCAGTTAATCTGCTCCAGCAAAAGATAACGCTTATCCACTTCAGATTCACCCATGGACCAGCGCATTTCCAACACCGGATCCAGTGTGGCGGGTAACTGCAAAAAGGAGCGAAAGGGCGACAATAACATCAACATTAACACTAAGCCCACGACCATATTTACATAAGGGCGAAAATGGTTGCGGGGCAAGAGCAAATCCAGGATGGTAACGAGAACAATCAACACCACAATGTTGCGCACTACTTCAGATAATATGGCAAGCATACAGCCACCTACCTTAACATAAATGACGTATTGCTGGCTCCGGCAATGATAGTAATCGCCAAAAAAAACATCACGCTGACAATGGCGACCGCAGCGAAAACTAAAGCCAGGCAATTGCCCATCGTATTTAAACAATCACACAAGGTTGTCTCCCCCAGCGGCTGAATTAGCGCTGCCGCCAGCTTATAGATAAAGACCAGCGCCAAAATTTTAAACAGGGGGAAAACCACAATGTAAAATAGTAATAGCAGCCCAGATAAGTGCACCGTATTTTTTAAAATCAGTGTGGCGCTGGCAACAGTTTCCACCGCGTCAGTCAACATTCCGCCTACCACCGGTAAAAATGCGCCGGTCATAAATTTTGCGGTGCGAATCGTTACTGCGTCTCCTACTGAGGATGCCACGCCATGGATTGACAAAAGACCGGTGAAAATAGTCATTGACAAGCCCATCGTCCAGACTGAGACATTTTTCAGCAAATCTGCCAGCTTGCTTACCGTCACCCGCGGCGAGAAATAATTAACGATAGATAAGATGGTAGTAAGATAGATTAGCGGAAAAACAAGATCCCTGGTCAGAGTAGCAAAAAAGTTTACCGCAAAAATAATCAGCGGCCGAAAGATAGCTGCAGACGCCAGATTGCCAAGTGATGCCAACAACGCTAAGAGTAGCGGGATAATCGCGAGGATCAGATCGACCATCCTATCTACCGCACTGCGTCCTAGCTCGACAGCCACAGCAAAACTTTGCATGGCAATAACCATGAGCGCTAAATATACTATGGCTTGGGTGAGGGCAGCAATAGATTCGTTGGCAAACGCTTTCTCTAGGTTCTTTAATAGTGACGCCACTACTGCTAAAAAAAGCAATTTACCAAGCAGGCTCAAATTGTGATAGATTTCCCGCCAGAGATAACGCCAAAGCCCATTAAACACTTCAGAGAGGGATAAACCTGACGCCTGCCCAGGGATAAACCAGAGCAAGACATCGCGCCAGTGAAATTGGGGAAGGTAGTCGCCAGCATCGCGTTGCAACTCCTGCCAAAAAACTTCAAGCTCTGTCAGCTCAAGCTGCTCAAGCTGACTGCGCGCCACATCTCCCGGCGATTGAGCTCCCGCCGTAGCTGTGATCAATAAACAGACAAGGCAGATAGTCAGACAAATAAACTTCCGCATTTTCATCATCTCACCTACGGAACAAAATTCAGGATAGTTTCCAGCACAGCTGCTAAAAGTGGCAGCGCCATCACCAAAATCAACAATTTTCCGGCAAACTCGACTTTTCCGGCGATAACCCCTTCTCCTGCGTCACGGCAAATTTGCGAGCCAAATTCAGCCAGATAGGCGATTCCCATAATTTTTAACAGTGTGTTGAGGTAGACCATAGAGATATTTGCCTGCAATGTAACCTCGGTAAGGAACTGGAACACTCCTGCCAAATAGCCCATCAAGCGCAGAAAAATGATTACGCCGGCCACAGTCCCCACAAACATGGCGTAAACCGGATTTTGTTCCCGCAAGAGAACTGCAAAAAATGTGGCAATCAGGGCTAAGGCCACAATCTGAACGATTTCCAACGAGAAACCCTGCCTTTCAGCTCCTGCTTAAAAGAGATTAAAGATTGTTTTAATACTTAGAAAGAGTTCATTAATTAGCTGAATCACCATTAACAGCACGACTACTACCCCCACTAACGTCAGCATTTGTGCCTGTTCTTCCTTGCCGGCCTGCTTCAGGACAATGTTAAGTACAGAAATAAATATGCCGATGCCGGCAATACGAAAAAGCAAATCCACGTTAAATCCGTTCACAGTTTTCCTCTCCCATCTCTAACCAGCTTAAAGCAGGACAATCACTAATGCTGCGCCACCCAGCACGCCCAAATAACGCCACATTCTTTCGCTCCGAACGCAGTTTTCCGCTACTCTGGCGGTGTGTCCAGCTAATTGGCTCTCTGCTGCTTCCAACTGTTTTAGCTGACTTTCCCGCCCAAGACCGCCCAAACCGGCTGCCGCCCGTATAATCAACGGCCAGTCATCTGCTCTCAAAGATAGTTGCCCTCGGCATACTTCGACCGCGCGCAGCCATGCCTGAGAAGCATCACCCACCTCAGGCCGCCCCAACTGCAGCACGATTTCCGCAAAAAACTGTTTCACCCGTTCATCGCCCAAGCAACCCTGCACATACTCCAGGGCACGTGGCAGCGGTGTGGCAGTGTAGCCAATTTCTGCCATCAGCAGGCGTAGAGCAAGCCTAAATTCTTCCAACTGCCTTACCCGCCGCCGCATTTTAGCTGCCTGTTGGTTGCCCCAGAGTGATGTTGCCAGCACAATCAGAACGGCGCCTGCCCATTTAAACCACATGACCCATCTCCTCTGCCACCAACCTGCTTTTCACTGTTTCCCCGTTATATATTTCCTCAATCGTTCCCGGCCCTTTACGACGGGAAAGGAAAACAATCCGCTCAAATAAAGTTTGTCGCAAAAGATAGGCGAGGCTTGGTCTTTTCATAAGATCTCCCAGGCAGTGCCCATGGACAGTGGCCAAGATAGAAGCACCTGAATTAACTGCTTCTTCCACCGCTCTGGCATCCTCCGGTCTGCCTAATTCGTCGGTGACCAGAAGTTGCGGCGACATGGAGCGTACCAGCATCATCATCCCTTCCGCCTTGGGACAACCATCAAGTACATCGCTACGCATTCCCACATCAAGCTGTGGCACTCCCAGATAACAACCTGCCAGTTCAGACCGTTCATCTACTATGCCCACCTTCAGGCCGAAGCGCCCCTTTACCTGGTCGCCGTCGGAGAACAACCTCGCCAAATCGCGCAGCATCGTAGTTTTGCCAGCCTGCGGTGCGGAGACAAGAAGCGTATGATAGACCCGCTGCTGGCGAGTACAAAAAAGCTGCGGCAAAAGCGCCTCGCCGGCTCCCTTCACCTCACGGGCAATGCGCAGGCTGATGCCGGATATATCACGCAACAACTTTACCCGGTTCTCCTCAAGCACCACCCGGCCCGCAAAACCGGCACGATGGCCCCCCGGTAGAGCCAAATAACCCCGCCGTAATTCTTCATCCCTGGCGTAAAGGGAATATTCAGCAACGGTAAGCAGCACGGCCTGCAGCTCAGCCGCAGTCACAATTACTGCTTCAGAAAAATTGCCGGTAACTCCATCTAGCCCCACAAAACTTTCCCCTCGGTGAGTGCAAATCATGATGGCTTTGCCGGAACGAAGCCGGATCTCCTCCAACTCCTCTGCCGCCTGTCCACTCAGTGTGGCAAAAATATTCTGCAATCGCGCAGGGAGAATAGGCAATATTTGATTTTTCCACTCCATCTTTGCCATTTTTTCTTCACCACCACATCTTTATGGGGAAGGACAACCCTTTATGACAAAGATAAGAAAAAACTGGTATTTTCTCTTGCGCATCCTGCGCACCACAAAAAAGCCGGCATCTCACGACTGCAAGATACCGACTTATTTCTGTTATACGAGTTGCCTGCTATTGCAAAACTATTTCCTTACTTTTCTTCGTTATCCACAAGGTCTAAATCATCTTCAAAACATTCATAATCTTCATCATCGTTAACAAAAACTACGCGTTCACAATTGGGGCAAAGGATTTCCACCAGATCATCATCTTCCAACATATCGTCATCAATATACACAATCTCATGACAGTCCGGACATTCAACAGAAAACAGCTCGTCGTCATCATCGTCGTCATCGTCATCATCATCGTCATCATCATCGTCATCATCGTCTTCCTCGTAGAAATCCTCTTCCAGCTCGGTTAAATCTTCATCAAGCGCTTCTGTATAATCCACCAAATCGTCAAAGTCACCCTGCAGTTCAGTCACAGCCGCAGCCAAAGAATCAATTACATCAATGACCTGCTCAAACAGTTTGCCCTCCCGGGAACTAGCATCGAAATTTAGTCCTGCGGCCAGCCCCTTCAGATACGCCACACGAGATTTTAGATCTTCCATCGGAAAAGCCCTCCTTTTAATTGGTATCTTCGGCCTAGACCCTCTCAATATATTCACTCGTACGAGTGTCAATCCGCAGTACATCACCGGGATTGATAAAAAACGGAACCTGCACCACTAGGCCAGTCTCCATTTTAGCCGGCTTTGAGCCACCGGAGGCAGTATCACCTTTAATCCCCGGTTCGGTTTCGGCAACTACTAAATTTACAGAAACCGGCAGTTCAATGCCCATAACCTGTTCTTGGTAAATCACCACACCGATATTCATATTTTCTTTTAGGAACTTTACTTCATTGCCCAACTGCTCAGAGCGAAGCGCCATCTGTTCAAATGTTTCCGTATCCATAAAATAATATTCATCACCGGCACTATAGAGATACTGCATTTCACGCCGGTCCATCATCGCGCGAGCCACTTTTTCACCAGCCCGAAAGGTCCGCTCAGTCACGCCGCCCGTTTTAACGTTTTTCAGCTTGGTACGGACGAAAGCCGCACCTTTTCCTGGCTTTACATGCTGAAAGTCAACAATCGTAAAGACGTCTCCGTCAAACTCTATTGACATGCCATTTTTAAAATCACTGGTTGAAATCATTTTGTTTCCTCCATCCTCTACGCTCCCACAACTAGCAAATCTTTTACGCTCTGCGTCAGATTGCGCACACCCTTTTCTTCCACCACAACCACATCCTCAAGGCGAACGCCAAATTCACCGCCAAGATAGACACCCGGCTCCACTGTAATCACCATCCCTGCTGACAACAGCTCACTTACTGCCGCTGAAACTCTGGGAGCCTCATGGACTTCTCTGCCCAAGCCATGTCCTAAGCCGTGGCCAAAATATTCCGCCAGACCATGTTCTGCCAACACGTCACGCGCCAAGGCGTCTGCTTCACTACAGGCTATGCCGGCCCGAATCTGTGCCAAAGCCTGTTTTTGTGCGGCAAGCACCGCATTGTATACCTGCCGCTGACGCTTCGAAAAGCTTCCCACAAACACAGTCCGCGTCAGATCGGAACAGTAGCCGTTTAAAATACAACCAAAGTCCAAGACTACCGCGTCGCCGTAAGCGAGCAGTTTGTCCCCCGCCACTCCGTGAGGCAGCGCAGAACGATGACCGGAGGCAACAATAAACTGAAATGAAACGGCGGTGGCACCATGCCTGCGCAGAAAGAATTCCAACTCCAGTGCCACATCCCGCTCCCGAACACCAGCTCTAAGATAAGGCTGGATATGGAGAAACGCGCGGTCTGTAAGCAACACAACCGCTTCAAGCGCACTTTGTTCCTCAACGCTCTTTATTCTTCGCAACTCTGCAGCGAGCGAAGGCACCGCGCTAACAGTAACGCCTGACAGCGCCGCATCCATCCTGTGATAGCCGTCGACCGTCAGATGATCCGCTTCCACAGTTAGGCCATCAATGCCTAACAGCGCAAGCAAGTCGGCGACTTTGTGCCAGCTCGACTGTCCTCCGTCCACGATGGTGAACTCTCTTGTTTCATTTTGCGCTTGCTGCAAATAGCGAAAATCAGTAAATAAGTAGCCTCCCTCTGCCGTAACCAGCAAACACCCGGCAGTACCGGTAAAACCAGATAGGTAGGCAATGTTCACCGGGTTTGAAAACAGCGCCGCCGCTATCTTTTTAGTTGACATCAGGCTGCGCAGACGCTCTAAACGTCCACTCATTATAGTGCGACTTCCTTTTGCAGTCGGCTTGCAGCGGCGCGAAGCCCGAGCAGGTAACTATCAAAGCCAAAGCCGCTAATCAAGCCACTGGCTGCTCCGGCAGTAACCGATAGCTGTCTGAAAGCTTCACGGCCGTGAATATTGCTTAAATGAACTTCCACTACCGGCCCTGCATAATCGGCAAGTGCATCCCGCAGTGCGTAGCTGTAGTGGGTCAAAGCTCCAGGGTTAATGACAAGTGCCGCCGCATCCGTGGTCTGAATAAGGTCAATCAGCTCTCCCTCATGGTTGGACTGAAATGTCTCCAGCGCAACGCCCAAATCGGCTGCCAGCTCAACAAGCAAACTGTTAAGTTCCTGCAGCGTGCCCGTTCCGTAAAGGAGAGGGTCACGCTGACCCAGCTTATTTAAATTTGGGCCGTGCATCACTAAAATCTTCCGCATCATAACCACCGTTTCCATTTCTGTTTAGTATTTCTATACTTTTAGGCTAAAATCCTGCCCGCCAAATTTTTTTAATTAGACCGCCGGTTTATCTTCTCCTTCTATTCCATGCCGGTTTATGATCCAAAAAATTTCTTCGGCCACTTCCGCCGGCAACTTTTCGGCAGTTTCGACCTGCACATCGGACGCTCTCCGGTAAACAGGCAGCCTGGCGTGATAGAGAGCTGCAAAATTATGCTCATTTTTAAGCAGCGGCCGCGAATTATCATCTTTTAAACGTTCACGCAACACAGCAAGCTCAGCAGTCAACCAAACCACAAAACCCGATTGGCGTAAAGCCGACGCATTATCCTCGTCTAGCACAAAACCGCCTCCCGTAGCAATCACCAGATTTTGCTGTTCCCTCAGCTCCTCCGCCAGCGCCTTCTCCAGCAGGCGAAAATATTTCTCTCCCCGCTCCCGAAAAATTTCTGCAATCGCCTTTCCTTCCCGCTGCACAATCAGCTGGTCGGTATCTACCAGGCGGCGATTTAGTCGCTTGGCGAGCAGACGGGCCACCTCCGTTTTCCCAGTTCCCATAAAACCGATTAAAACTAGATTTTTAGCGGAGATGCGCTTCACTTTGCGGCGGCCTCCCGTTTTATGCTTAGCAATTTTATTCCATTATACACAAAATCCTGCCCGGTATACAAATCTACTTCAATCGTTCTGTTATAGACTGGGTGAGCGTTGTTTTCCACGATTGTTACACGTGAACCGTTTACGCGAAAGCCAATCCTGCCATTGCGCCTTGTCAATCCCGCCGAAAGCCCGTCGATAATCTGCAGTAGCCGAAGCATGGGCAACAGATGACTGGGGAAATCTGCCGGCAATTGCTCTTCGCTATGATGATGATAACGAATCAGCGTTACCACATCCTGCGGTTTTTGATAATAATTTTCTGCAATATCCGCGCTGCGCATTGCATGCATTATGCCGGGCTCAAATGCTTTTCTGGGGTCCGCGACCTGCCCCACATTAAGCACCGGCTGTGACTTTCCTAGGTCATGAAAGATTAAGGCCTGCACTAAAATATCCTTATCGATGCCAAGTAGCCCCATCAACCCTTTTTCGTTTAAATCGGCAGCTACCTTTAAAGCATTAACGACATGCTGATACCCTCCGTCTTCAATCACTTCCGTTACTTCAATCAGCCCGTTGGCAACATTAAATACATCCCTGTATTCCGGCGTACTTTTTAGTTTATATTCTACCCTCGAATTGGGCAGAGTCAGCGCAAACGCTTTATCGAGTTCCTCTTTAGTATTCAACAACTGCTGCTGCAAACGCTTCAGATCGGTGATTTCAGAAAATGTTTGCAAGACACCAACAATCTCCCCGTCCACAACAATAGGGACATTATTCGTCAAAAACACCTGCTCCCGGGAATTTTTCACTTCTAAATTCAGCAGCGGCTTACCGGTCTCCATCACCCGTCTTACCCGAGAATGATCTTCCAGATACAGCCTAGACTGCCGCCCGAGAACCTGCTGCGCCGCCACGCCACTATATTCCACGGCTGCAGGATTAAACTCACGCACCCGGTAGTCACAATCCACTACTACTAAACCTTCCCGCATCGCTTCTAACAGCAAAGCTGCCTGCCGAAACTGTTCAAGTTGATTTCTACTCTTTGTTGCGAGCTGCGAAGTATGTTCCAGCACGTTATTCAGATGCAAATAACCTACCGGCACATCATTTAAGACCACCGGCAGCTGGGAAATTTTTCTGCCCGTCAAGATTTCAGCCGCTTCCTCAAGCGGCGTATCGGGATAAACAACCAACAATTTTTGCCTGGGCGTCATGATTTGCTCTGCACAAAAATCCAGCTTATCCTCGGCCAACGCCTTGTGTAAATCCATCCCGGAAACCAGTCCCACCAATTTGCTGTCTGCGCCGACAACAAGCACATGGGAAGCGTTTTTAGCCCCCATAACTTGTGCAAGCTGGGCCAAACTAGTGCTTGTTGCCACAAGCGGGAGGTCTGTTATCATCATCTCTTTTGCCTGCATGCTGCTGCCTCCTGCGTTGACAAAAATATTGGCAAACTTACGCTTCCTTGGCCAAAGGTTGGAATTCGACGCCAAAAGACAATAAACCTGCCATTCTTAACAGACTGCCAAAGATTTTCTCTTTACCTTTAAGCTAAGGCGGCGTTTCACTAATTCTCACCCTGCCCGTCACCGGTGTGACGATAATAAAACGCCGTCTGCCATTTGCATCGCGCAAAATCAGATGACCGCCCCTGTTAGGCGCCCCGGTATAACGGAAATATACTGTGGGACGGTTGTCAAACAACGGGAAATTTATGCCGCCAAAAACTATTTCCGCCGGCAGATTGACCCATTCCCTGCCTGTAGGCAACTCCAGGCGATAGCGGCCGCTAAACTCGAAAAATACCACATAGCAAACCTTGCCGCTAGCCATCGCCGTTTGACGCGCTTCTCTAATCCGCGCCGCCATCTCCTGCGAGGCAGCCAGCAGCTGCCACTGACTAAGCGAACGGATGACAGGGACGGCTATTGCAGCTAAAACACCCAGAAGCAGCAAAACCATCACTAGTTCAGTCAAAACAACGCCTTGCCGCCGTTTCTCCATCGTTTCACCTTCTTATCCTTGTATCCAACCATTCCAGCGCAAAGGTTGGCTTAAAAGCCAGCAGTTCCGCCGGCACTAACTCAAGCCAGGGGAGCGCGGCCCGGTGGCAGTACAACAATGAAGCGCCCCGAAGCTCTACTTCCGGCGCCAGCAAAACACCGCGGAGCAATAAACAATCTCCTGAGACAGTAATCCGCTCCCGGCTAAAAAGCACTAGACTCTGATTTTTGCTCAAATTACCGCCTCCGCGTGCTTCCACCGTAATTTCTCCCTGGGCAAAGATAACCACCCGACCCGCCGGCAAACTGTTCACCGTCACATCCCCCGCGGCTACCACGAGCAGATTACTACCCAGCCAGCCGTTTAAAAGCAAATCTCCCGGGACATACCAAGTCCCAGTCGCTGTATCTGCAAGCCCATAACTTCCGTTCACGCCGAGCGGCACAGGCCATCCTTCAGCTTTTGCCTTTGCTATCAGACAAGTAAGGTCAGGCCATGCTAATTTTGGGCCTGACCTCTGCCATTCCCGTCCCAGACAAAGATAACTTCCCCCCTCAACTTGCAGCTCTATAACCGCCAGATCCCCGCTAATCACCGTCTCTCCCTCACCGACTAAGAAATAATCTGCGTAAATACTGCCTTGCACCGTTGCGCCAGCCGTCCGAAAATTGCTGGCAAACACCGCACTGCCGCCAAAGGGGAAGTAACGAGCCTCTGCTGAAACTTCACGCCGCTTGTCAGCAAACTGACCTATGGCAGTCAGCATAAATGCGTACTCTTCCCCCGCCAGCGGCGTAACCGACCCGGTAAAACGAGGGCTGTCCAGCCCCTCCGCCTGCAACCGATATCCCTGCAGCTCTCTGAAACGGCGCGGCAAGCTAGCCTTCAGCACTTCAACGCCAGCCTCGGCGTAATAGAAGGCGCGATCAGCCTCGGACAAATGGCGGCTGACCCGCAATTCGGACAAAGCGATCAAATATAAGGTGCTGCTGAGCAAAAATATAAGCAAAGTGGCAAACACCAGCAGCAGCAGCGCATAACCATTCTGCTTGCTCACCATTCTATCCCCACATTTCTGGGCGAAACGGCCTTCTGTAATTCTAGGCGCTGCTCGCCTTGAGCCACAATCACCCCAAAGCGCAGCAGCTCTCTTGCCCCTAATTCCCCTGCCGGTTCCGCCCAGAAATCTTCAATCAAGCCTGCCAAAGGTACTGCCGTTCCTGTTGGCAAATCGAGCAAAAGCTGCCGCCCCAGTAAATATATTCTGTAACGTCTTAGCACCCCGTTGACACGCTTGTAATATGTAAGCACTCGCCTCTGTTGCTCAAAATTGATACGATAAGCATATTGCAATTCATGACTTAATTCTTCCATGGCGATGCGCCCATGCTGTTGCGCCTCAGCCAAGGAGGCGTTTCGCTCCCAAAATAGACCGCCAAGCGGCAAATATAGCTGCACCGCCACCAGCACCGCCAAAATTAGCGCCAAAAATACTAGCAACTCCATTAGCGTAAGCCCCTTCTTCCCATTGTTTCACCTCCCGCCAAATATGTGACCAACTCTACTTGGTGCCAATTTTTTCGCTCCTGCCACGATACTCTCACCACAACCTTCTTCAAGCCGGTAACTCTTGGCGCTACAGCAGACACGTCCACCGTTCTGAGAAACTCACCTCCCCTAGTCAGTTGCTCCGCGGCCACACTTTCGGCTCGATGATACCCTCGGCTGCGCACCGTCTCCATCGTCTCCCGCGCTAGAAAAGCTGCCGCCGTATGGCGCCTCGCCCGTCCTTGCGCCTCTGCTGCCATGCCAAGTAAGGCAAGCATAGGGACAACCACAACTAGCAACACAGCCAAAGCCACCACCAACTCCAGCAGCAAAAATCCGCATTCCCTCTTTACTGCCATTTTTTACCTCCATAATTCGACATGACAAAAACGAAAAAGACACCAGCGTTTCTGGTGCCTCTCATCAACAGCTCTTCGTGCAACTAAATGCCGCTTAACCGCAAATACCAACCTAAAATACTTTCGCCCCATACGGTGACAACAAATGCTGCCAATACCAGAAACGGACCAAAAGGAATCCCATCTTTGCGTTTTTTTAAGCCCAGAGCTAAAAGCAGCCCGCCAAGCAGCCCACCTGCTAAAAAGGCTAAAAAGAGTAAGAGCAACAGATGCCCCCACCCAAACCATAAACCAAGCACCGACACCAGTTTGATATCACCGCCGCCCATACCTCCCTTGCTTACCACTGCCAAGAGAAGAAATAGTCCGCCGCCCAGCAGCCCTCCCCACAGCGCCGTCGGCCAAGGAATCGTCGGTTCCGTAAACCGGAGCAGCAATGTATAGATTAGCAGCGCCAATACCAGCCGGTTAGGAATAATCTGGTGCTCCAGGTCAATAAAGAAAATCACGAGTAATACAGCGTAGAAAACAGCCTGGAACAAAAAATCAGGCCAACCAAAACGCAGAAACAACCCGGTGAAAACCAGCGCAGTCAAAAACTCCACTCCGGGATAGCGCCAAGAGACTGCCGAGCCACAGCCACGGCAGCGAGCCGACTGCAGAAAAAAACTTAACAGCGGAATCAGCTCACAAGGCCTTAGACGCCGACCGCAGCCAGGACAGGCAGAAGGAGGGAAAACTACCGACTCGCCTCGGGGAATGCGGTAAATGCAGACATTAAGAAAGGAGCCGACAAACAGGCTGATGAGAAAGACCAGCCACCACATTACCGCAACACCCTTTCAAGTTCCGCCAGATTTACGCTGCGCGACATAGCTTCGTTGCGAGTTATCACGCCGCCAAGGCACAAATCTGCCAAAGAGTTATCCATGGTTTGCATGCCAAAACTGCGTCCCGTCTGCATTGCCGTATACAACTGGTGCTGTTTCCCTTCCCGCACCATATTGGCTACCGCCGGCGTATTTAAGAGAATTTCCAGCGCCGCCACCCTTCCTGTACCGTCGGCACGCGGCAACAACTGCTGCGAAATTACCCCTTTTAAGGTGTCCGCTAATTGTCGCCGCACAAAATCCCTCACAGACTCCGGAAAGACGTCCACAATGCGCTGTACTGCCAACGGCGCAGTCTGAGTATGGAGGGTGGAAAAAACTAAATGACCGGTTTCCGCCGCCGTTAACGCAATGCTAACACTTTCCAAATCCCGCATTTCCCCAATCAAAATCACGTCCGGGTCATGCCGCAGCAGGTTGCGCAATGACTCACCGAATGAATGTGTATCGCTGCCTACTTCCCTTTGGCGAACAATGGCTTTCTGATGCGAATGCAGAAACTCAATCGGATTTTCAATCGTGACAATATTAACTGCACGCTCTTCGTTAATCATATTAATCATTGCAGCCAAGGTGGTGCTCTTGCCGCTGCCGGTAGGCCCGGTCACCAGCACTAAGCCACGAGGCAAACGGGATAGCTCTTTTACCACTTCCGGCAGGCCGAGGTCTGCAATTTTGGGAATCTGCCAGCTCACAGATCGCATCACAACGTCAATCGAGCCGCGTTGTTTGATGGCGCTGCCCCGGAAACGGCTCAGCCCTGCGACGGCATAAGAAAAATCTAATTCCCACTGTCTTTCAAAAATTTCTTTCTGTCGTTGATCGATAATTGCATACAACAAGTCCTTAATATCATGCTGGTTTAGCACCGGCAGTTCAAGCGACTGCAAATCCCCGTATACACGCACCACCGGCGGTTTGCCAACCGTCAGGTGCAAATCAGAACCGCTTAGTTCCACAGTTTGCCGCAAAATATCGTCAATGTCAAATTTCATCAGACAATCACCCTCAATACTTCCTCGATAGATGTAAAGCCTTGTTTTGCCTTCATCAATCCGTCCTGCCTCATGGTCTGCATCCCTTGCGCCACCGCCATGCGCTGAATCTCACTCGCCGATTTCTGCTCCAGCGCCAAACGCTGGATTTCCTCTGTTACCATCAGCAGTTCATAAATACCCATCCGGCCGGAGTAACCTGTGCCGCTGCAACGCATGCAGCCACCGTTTCTTGGTTTCTGCAGCTTAACCGTCTCCTCCAGTGGATTAAGGGGAAAGCCGGGTATAGCCTCGGCCATTTCCCGGGTAATGGTGTACGACTCCTTGCACTGCGGACACAATAGCCTGGCAAGCCGCTGCGCCATAATGCCCACCACCGAAGAAGCAGTTAAATAAGGCTCCACCCCCATCTCCGTCAGGCGGCTGATCGCACCGGCCGCATCATTAGTGTGCAGTGTTGTGAAGACCATATGCCCGGTCAGCGCCGCCTCGATAGCAATGCGCGCCGTTTCCCTGTCCCGGATTTCACCCACCATGACTATATCCGGGTCACTGCGCAAAATGGAACGCAACCCTGAAGCAAAAGTCAGCCCCGCCTTGGGATTAATCTGCACCTGGTTAATCCCTTCCATCCGATATTCCACCGGGTCTTCCACCGTAATCACATTTTTAGCCGTCCGATCCACTGCGCCTAAGCTGGCATAAAGCGTGGTGCTTTTTCCACTGCCCGTAGGCCCGGTCACCGGAATAAAACCGTAAGGCAGACTAACCAGCTGCTTATAAGCCGCGAGAATATTTGGCGCCACGCCTAGCTCTTCCAAAGTTATAGTTCGCTCGGTACGCTCTAACAAACGCAGCGTCAATCGTTCCCCAAAGCTGGCCGGCAGCGAGGCAACCCGCACATCGACAGTCTTGCCCTCAATTTTTACCGACATCCGGCCATCTTGGGGAATACGCCTCTCGGCAATATTCATTTTAGCCATTATTTTAAAGCGCGAGACAAGAGAGCCGTGCAGCTGCCTTGGCGGGCTCATCACATCATGCAGCACGCCGTCAATCCGGAAGCGCACCCGCAGCGTCTTTTCGTACACTTCAATATGGACATCGCTGACCTTTTGCGTCACCGCCTGAGTCAAGATCACATTGGCCAACTGCACCGCCGGCCGTTCCGTTCCCTCTTCCGAAGTTACTGTAGCCGCATCGTCCGCTTCGGTTGCCGGCCTGTCATCCCGCGCATGCTCGACATTTAAGCTGGACTGGCTATAATTCTTGATTGCCGCATCCAGCTCGCTGTCTGTAACTACCACCGGTTGAATATTATACCCCGTCAGAACGCGCAGGTCATCTAACGCCAGAATATCGAGCGGCTGCTGCATCGCTACGAGCAGTTTACCATCGGGAGCAAAGGCGATCGGTAGGGCACGGTAACGCCTGGCAGCTTCCGGCGAAACATGCAGCATGGCTGCAGCATCCTGCGGGTAATTCTCAAGCGAAAGAAACTGCACCCCTGCCCGCTCCGCCACAATCCGAGCCACATCCTCCTCGGTGCAGTATTCAAGCTTCACCAAAATCCGCCCAAGCAGCCCCTTATCACCTTTTTTCAGATCTCGGTGCCGTAGTGCCTCATCCAACTGCTCTTGCGTAATAATTCCATCTTGGAGCAGCCGTTTTCCCAGCAACTCCTGCATGTTTTCTCTCATTCTCCAGCCTCCACTAACTGACAACTCCCTGTTCTAGCAATTCCCCTCGCCCCGCTAATCAGCTACTCACTGCTCACCGCTGAAAAGCGTAACCCCACCAGCACTCCACCCGAATGCCTCCGCTCCAAACTGATTCGCACTCCCGCCTGCCGACCCAGCTCTTCCCCTGCCGCCAAACGCTCTACAAAATGGCTCAATAAACCGAAATCCCTGCCATTTACCGTCAAGCGCACGGCATGTTCCCGTCCCACCTGCTGCAGCACTATTTCCCGCTCCGCCTCCCAGCTCAGCGTCTGCCCGCCGGCCAGATTGCTACGCAATACCCGCCGCCCGTCCACAAACACATCCAACCAGCACCTGTCAATCGTTTGCAGCGCAACAACCAAGCCCTCCGGCAGAGGCTCACCCTCTGCAGCCCCCGGCGGCACAGGCTCCAGCACTACAGGTACCGGCTCTGTCGGTTGCGGCTCTACCGGCTCCGGCTCTCGCGACGCCGGCAAAAACGGATCACGCCCCGTCCTGTCCACAGCCCCGCTTTTTTTCTGCCGGACGGAAGGGCTGGCTACACTAAAAGGGTCCCGCCCCGGTACAGCCGGAGCTAAAATTTCCTGTTTTTGCTCCGCCTGCACAGCCAAAGTTTCCCCCACGGGTTCCGGCTGCGGCTGTACGACATCTCCACAGCCAACCGACAGTAACAGGAAAAGTAAACACAATATTACTAATCCTTTTTCTTTCATCAACAACTCCTATTCTGCTGCATAAAAAGCGCTGACCCGCATATTTACCGTCATGCCCTCCGCCCCTTGGGACAAGATTAGTTCATCTATCCGTACTGCTCTTTCATAGAGCTGCAAATAGTCAAGGAAATTCATCAGCTGATGATAACTTCCTGCTAATAAAAGCTGCATAGGGATTTCTACTAAGCCTTCAGCGCCTTCCACAGTCACTTGCTCAGCAAAGCGTATTTGTCCAAAACTCATCTCCGCTAAATCCGCACCCGCCTGAAAATCGAGCAATAAATCTTCCACCCGCGCCGAGGCCGGCAGCAGATGCTCAACAACTTCCCAGTCTGCGGCCAACTCGGCACTCTGTCTTTCCAGCGCCTGCAATCCAACCAGCCTAGCTTTTGCGGCAGTCAACACTTGCTCCTCCTCCAGCAGCCTGCGCCGCTCAAGCTGCAAGCCGTTCCACTGACTGAGATTTAAAAAGAGCCCAACTAAGAGTAGCGCAACAAGGGCGGGCAGCAGCAATTTGCCCAAATTTTTCTCCATCGCTACTCACCTCTTTCTTTCAGCGGCGCATATTCTTCTCCCACAGCCAGTGAGGCCCTGATTTCAAAACGCACAAAAGTAACCGCTTCCACCGTCTCTTCTGCGGAAAATACGAGACGCACATTGCTGATTCCGGGAATTTCCGCAAGTTTGGCAAGCCAGTTGGCCACGGCAGGGTGATCGAAAGTTAAACCTTGCAAAAGCAGCTCGCCGCTCTGTGCTAGCATCAGATTAGTCAGCCAGACATTGCGCGGGATATGACTCCCCAAGGCAGCTAAAAGATTGCGCCAAGCCGGCGGTGACCCCATCGCCTTTTTCAATAACTCACTCTGCCTGATGATCCGGTTCTGTAGTTGCTGATACGGCTCATAGGCTACCGCTTCCATCTCGACCGCAACCCTTTCCTTAGCTTTAGCAGAGAGTTGCCCCCTAACCTGCAACGTCAGCGCAAACAATAAACTAAAAACAGCCAGCAGCACCAGTGCCACCGCTCCGGCTAATTTGAACGCCTTAGTATTCCTATCTTTAATTCTCAGTTCGGCCAGCATTTCTGAAGGCAATAGATTTACTTTAATCATTTGCCATGCTCCATTCCGCGCAGAGCCAGACCCATACTGACGGCATACTCAGCCCCGCTCACTTCAAGTTTCGCCTGCTGGCCCTTAAAATTGGCGAGTGGCTGCGCCACTTCCACCGCCACCTCCAGCTCATTCTGAAGCAAAGCGGCTAGTCCCGTTACCCTGGCGCCAATGCCACTTAGCAAAATTCTATTTACAGAGTTAAGATTCTCTTGCTTAATATAATAACTGATGGAAGTGCGGACTTCAGCGACAACAGACTGCGCCCACCGGCCGAACGCTTGCTCATCGCTCCCTTTTTCCAGCGTTGCCGCTACCTGCTGGTGATATTGTTCTGCTTCCATCACAAGTCCTATACTACTATGAAACTGGGTCAAACTGACCGGCATCACCCGTGCAAAGCGCGGCATCCCATCAACAGCAAGTAAAACACTGCCTAAACCCATGGACAAATCCACGAACACCACAGTACCCACCAATTTCTCCTGCGGCACGACCCTCATCATCGCAAGCGGCGCCAGATCGATCACCCTCGGCAGCAACCTGCTCATTTTTAAAGCAGCCAGACTAGGCTCTAGCTGTGCCTTGCGTGTCGCCACAAGTAGCAGTTCATACTGCGGACCATCCTCTCCGTCAACTTCCCCCACAAGCGCCAAATCGAGCACCATCTGCGCAGGGGGGATAGGAATATATTCACCCGCCTGCAGCTTAACGGCTTGCTCCAGCTTATTTTTTGGCACTTTAGGAAAATTAATCAATCTGATAATCACGCTCTGGTTAAACATTCCCAGCACCACATTGCGGCTACTAAATCTTGCCTGGGACCATAATTTATTCAAAGCTTCACTGACAGTCGCCACTTCCTGAACGACTCCGTCCACTACCGCCGTTTTCGGAATCAGCACCTGTCCTGCCGCGACCACTTTCATATTTCCGCTTTTACCCCGCACTTCAACCGCGCGAATAAAACCGGTATCCAGTTCCAAGCCTATGCTTCCAGCGCCAGCAAACAATACCATGCCCCCCGTTACGACTCGAAATCTTTTTCCATTTCTTTTAAACTCTTATGTAAAACCCGCGACACTTGCCGCTGACTAATGCCCAATTTTTCCGCCGCCTCTACCTGGGTCAGATCACGATAAAACAAATAATAAATCACTTTTTGTTGTAATCTGCTTAACCTTTTAAAAGCTTGTTGCAATACCAGCCGATCCTCAATCGGCAACCTAAAGGTTTCATGCCTTTCTGTCCGAATTTTGCTCAAATCTACTTCCTCGAAAGCGACTAAGCCGGCACGCATTGCCTGCAGCACCCCTTCTTTGCGCACATTTAGCGCCGCCGCAATTTCCTCAACTGACGGCAGTGCCTCTGTCTCCTTCAGCACTTGCTCCACATAATGGTCTACCTTAAACTGTAGCTCCTGAATACATCCAGGCCGATAATACGCCGTTTCCTTGCGCACAAAATGCCGGACTTCCCCCATCACGCAATGAGCCGCATAAGTACTAAAAGCGGCACCAATCTCCGGGTCGTAGCGACGCACCGATTTCAGCAGCCCTTCCATACCCGCCTGAAGGGCGTCATCGCCATTGCCACCGGTATAAATCCGCACAAAATGACTGACCAACCGCCGTCCGGCAACAACTACCTCTGCCAAATCTTCCGCAGAACGGCTTTGACGGTAGCGCAGATAGCCCTCTTCCAGTTCAGCCTGCTGCCCGATGCTCATAGTATCAAATCTCCCCTGCTTTTCCCCTCTCTAAAGCTGAGTAATCACGGTGAAAATCGGCAAATATAGCGCCAGCACCATCACACCCACAATCCCGCCCACAAAAATTATCATCAGCGGCTCAATCAAACTGGTCAGCCCTTTAGACATCGTAGCCACTTCCTGCTCGTAAAACTCCGCAATCCCCGTCAAAAGCGACGGCAAATCACCCGTCTCTTCTCCCACGGCAATCATCAGAATGACTGTGGGCGGAAAGAGTTTGCTCTCTTTTAACGGCTCGGCAATGCTTTTTCCTTCCTGAATTTTTTCCCCCGCCCGCTTGACAGCCTCCGCCACCAATGTGCTCCCCGTTGCCGGTCCCGCCGTCTCCAAAGCCTGCAGAACCGGAATGCCGCCGGTCAAAAGCGTAGCCAAAGTCCGCGAGAACCTCGCAACCACAGTCTTTTGCACCAACCCGCCGAAAATCGGCACCCTGAATTTTGTCTTATCCCAAACCCGTCTCCCCGATTCGCTCGCCAAATAATACTTAATACTAAAAACTGCTACGATCATCAGCAAAATATAGAGATACCAAAAATTGCGCAACGAGTCGCTAAAAAGCACAATCATGCTAGTCAAGAAAGGGAGTTGCGTTCCTTCCGGGTAAAAACCTAAAAATACCGGCACGATAAAAATAAGCATCACCGTCAAGACCAGCACGGCAAAAATAAGCACCACAGCGGGGTAGAACATGGCCGCTTTGATATTGTCCTTGAGAGTTTTTTCACTCTCCAGCTGCTGAGAAAGACGTAACAAGACGTTTTCCAAGTTGCCGCCTACTTCGCCCGCCTTGACTAAATCGCAGTACATCTCGTTAAACACTTCCGGGTGACCGCGCAGCGACTCGGAAAAGCTCCCTCCCCCCTCCACATTGCCTGAAACTGCCAGCAATGCTTTGCGTAAAGTCAAGTTAACAGACTGTTCTCCCAGCGCAGTCAAGCAACGAGTCAAAGGAATGCCCGCATTCAGCATAGCTGCTATCTGCCTGCTAAAAAGTGCAGACTCTCCCGCGCTAACATTTTTTTTTATAGAAAGCGCCTGCTGTAATCCGGAAACTTTTGCTTCCCTCAGCTCCAAAGGAGTATAGCCCAGACGTTTTAAACGGGTGGCAGCTAAAAACTCATTTTCCGCTTCCAATTTGCCACTGCTCAACCCGCCCCGCTGATCCACCACCTGATAAGCATACAAAGGCACTTGGCCTCACCTCCGTCCTACTGACAGGTTGTAATTCTCTGAAAAAGCGCTAATTTCCTGCCTCCGTTTACATTAAATTATCATATTCGTAAAAAATTTGCTTTTCCCTGTCTAAAAAACAAGTTAGGCGGTATAACCTGAATAGGGAAAAATTTTCCGTAACTGCCAAAACTTTAGAAGGAGGTAATTAAGATGTTTAAGCTTGTCCAAAAAGCAAGAAGAAACGAAAAAGGCTTCACGTTGGTTGAACTGATGGTGGTCGTCGTGATCATCGGGATCTTGGTGGCTGTAGCCGTGCCGGTGTTTGGTACTGTCACTAGAAATGCGGCAAATAGAGCCCATGAAGCAAATATTAGAACATTAGCCGCCGCAGCAAGCATGCATATCGCAGCTGTAGGCAGGCCAACCGCTCCCGTTACCTTTGGTGGTACTGCTAATCCTCCTAATCTGTTACTCGAATTTGTGCCGGTATGGCCTACAGTTCCTGCTGATGCAATCTGGGATCCGGCTGCTAATCCCGGTTTTCCAATAAGAGTTGATGGTATTGCGGATGCGATTCGCGCGGAAACTTACACCGTCACGATAGCGACTGATGGGATAATAACCGTAAACATTGTTGCCACACCCTAGCACGGGGACGGTTCTTTAAGGGGACAATCGGAAGTTTTGCGAGAAAGAAGGCTCAACTGTTGGTAGAACGCCACCAGTTGAGCCTTTTAATTAACCTGCGCAAAATTTTTGATTGCCCAGAAGAATGAAG
>JAGXTN010000007.1 GCA_018333455.1 Dethiobacter sp.
ACGCTATCCGGGAAGACGAGATCGTGGTGCGTGTTTCCGGGATAAATACCACCTATTATAAAATGTTGGTTTTTTGTTGTAGCGGTTTTTTTGCCGGGTTCGCCGGCAGCCTATACGCCCATTTTTTGAGGGTTGTTGGCCCATCAACCCTAGATATAATGATGTCATTACAGGTCATCATCTGGGGGATCTTTGGCGGTGTGGTCACAATCTATGGTCCGGTTGTCGGGGTATTTATTCTTTATCCTTTGCTGGAATATTTGCGTATAATTCCCGATTGGCGGATGCTAATTTTTACCGGCATTGTCGTTGTTACGCTGCGCTTTATGCCGGAAGGGATTTCCAACAGGGCACAGGACCTTTTGGAGCGTCAATGCCCACGCTGCAAGGAGCGTAATATCTTTCTTCGGAAAGAGTGCAGGATATGTTGTACGGACATAGGGACGTGCAGTCGGGCAGACAAGACATTAAACTAAACTGAGGTGGAACATGATGATGGAAACATATCTGAGTAAACCCTGGCTGACCAGTTACGATACTGGCGTACCGGCAACAGTGGATGTTCCGGGAGACTCTATCCCGCAGGCTTTTAAAAAGATTGTCGAACAATACCCTGATAAACTCGCCATTGTATTTTATGGCAAGCAGCTTACTTATCGGGAGCTACTGCAGCAGGTGGACATGCTGGCCTCCTCCCTCTCCGCCATGGGGATCGGCAAGGGGGATGTGGTTGCTCTCTATGTGTTAAACAGCCCACAATACATCATTACGTATCTGGCTGTGCTGACTGCCGGTGCAGCGGTGACGCCGGTCAGCCCAGTCTTTACCAGCCATGAATTAAAATATCAACTGCAGGACAGCGGGGCAAGAGCAATTCTTTGCCAGGACATTCTATACGACAACCTTGATAAGACGGGACTTAAACTGGACAAAGTCATCGTTACCGGCGTGGAAGAGTACCTCCCTACGGTCCGCAAACTGCTTGGCAAGTCCATGTTGAAGAAGTTTGCATTGGAGATGAACTTACCCACCCCATCCATCCCGAAGGAGAAAAATATATGCTGGTTTCAAGAATTGCTAAAGCCTGCAAAGGTAACCGT
>JAGXTN010000140.1 GCA_018333455.1 Dethiobacter sp.
GACTGCGGGCGTTTGCTTTGAGTTTGCCCATCAATCGATCACTCCGTCTTGCGCCGTTTCCGCTGTTATCATAATCATTCAGAAGACCTTTAGATTTTCTCAAGGTACGACTTTGACGAAGACCTGGGCAAAAGACGAAATTGGCCTGAACTTAGCGGCTTTGACGTTTAAACTTCCTCGATTGTCTGTTAGCTTACCCTGCGAACACAAAAATATACAGCCGCCTTTTAGGAAAGCTACGGCTGATAATCAGCCAATACTTATTTCCTATTTATGATACGGTTCGCCACGGTTGATTTTTAGGGCACGATAAATTTGTTCCAAAAGCATTAGCCGGAAAAGCTGATGAGGAAAGGTCATGGCTGAAAAGGAAAGGCACAGGTCTGCTCTCCGGCGCAGCCTAGGTGAAAGACCGAGGCTGCCGCCGACGATAAAGGTCAGGTGACTTTTGCCGGCAGTGGCTAGGCTATCCAGCCGGGCGGCAAGCTGCAAAGAAGTTAGCTGCCCACCGGCCAAGTCAAGCACAATTAAGTATGTGCCCTGCTTAATCAGCACCCCCAGACGGGCTGCTTCTTCGTCAAGCAGTTGTGCTCCTTCTGCAACAGAAATACCCTCCGGTATTTTTTCAGCTTTTACTTCCCGGATAATTACATTGGCGTAGGAACTCAGCCGCTTTAAATATTCCGCTATGCCGGCCGTAAGATACCGCTCTTTAATTTTGCCTACAGTCAAAATTTCTATCTGCATCTTGAGCCACCTTACGAGAGCCGATAAATGGGCGGAGCTGCGCAAAAGCGACAGCGAACCGAAATGTCTGTTCCGGCAACGTCGCCTTCAATCCGATTCAAATCAGGCGAGACTTCATATTGATCCAAAAATTCATCAATAGCCTGCTCAATATGTTTGGCACAAGCAAAATACATGAAAATTTTCTCCTCACTACTCTTTTAGGTAACGAAGAATTAGCGGCGAAACATCCTCGAGACTTAAAAGCGACGTTGGCCGACGATGTCCCGCCCCTGCCAGTAAGCAAGGCACATAGTTTGAGGTATGGTTTTTAGTGGAAAGATCTTCTAGGTTTCCATGGTCACTCGTAAGCATAAAAAGCGTTTCAGTCAGATCCAGCTGGGCAACAATACTCCCGATAAAGCGGTCAATGAGTGTAATGCACTGTGCCGCCTTAGTTCTGTTTTGTTGATGTGCGACCAGATCAGTAAGAAAATATTCAAAAAGCAGGAAATCACAGTCCGCTGCTTTTTGCGCCAGTGTTTTTCCGGCCGCCTCCGGCGAAACATAGGGAACTTCAAAGCCCATCTCCTGCAGCACTTCGTTAGTAATATCGGAATAAAGCGAGCGGCCGGCAGCCATGTCCGCAAAAGAATGAAAAGGCAACCCGGCATACAGATTTAAAAGCGTTGTGGCAGCAAAACAGCGGCTGCCCATTGCTAGTTCCGTGTAAAACTCCGGACGGTAACCATTGAAAAAAACGGGCTTCTTTCCCGACACGAGGATTTTTTTGAGAATACCCTCTTGCTGCAGCAGCTTACGCAGCCTCTCCGTCGGGAAGCCGCTAACATGTCTTCCCTCTACTCTGGCAGCGTTTTGGCCGGTGAAAAGTGTGGTCTGGCCTGTGGCGCTTTGTGGCAGGCCGGGAACTCCTAGTGTGGCATCTAAAGCATAAAGTGTGGCCACTTCCGTACTAACGCCTATGGAGTCACTTGTAAGCCTGCGCCCACCCAGCAAACGATCAATGCATGGTGTGGGCGTAGTGGAAAGAGGATTGTCTGCCCCAGCCGGGCCAAGACCAAAGCCATCGATGAAAAAGAGAATGACCCGCATGGCAACTCCTTTTAATTATCTTACCACACCTAGGCGAGGTCTCTTATTCAGGGAGTTCGGCTAGGGTAACAGAAAGCTTTAATTCCTGTTTATCACGGATTATGGTTAGTTCCACTTCAGCGCCAACTTCATATTCAAAAATAGTCCTGCGTAAATCATTGAAATTGGCGATTTTCTTGCCGCCCATGGCGATAATCACATCACCGCGACGAATTCCTGCCTGTGCCGCCGGACTTCCTTCCGCCGCCCCCTGAATCAAAACGCCGTATGTTACCGGCAGTTGCAGCTGTTCAGACAGCGCTTCGTCAACATCCCCACCCCAATAGACGCCAATCCAGGGACGAATAATCCGACCATGGATAATCAGGTCCCGGGTAATATTTTTCACTGTGTTGGCAGGAATGGCAAAACCCATCCCTTCCACTCCCGGGATTTTGATTTTAGCGGTATTGATGCCGATGACTTCCCCCAAAAGATTGACCAGCGGACCACCGCTGTTACCGTTGTTGATGGCAGCATCAGTCTGGATGAAAATAAAGTTATGTTCATTAATTGTGACCGTCCGTTGCTTGGCGCTAATGACGCCTACCGTTACTGTCTGGGAAAAGGTAAGTCCCAACGGGTTGCCGATGGCAATGGCACCCTCTCCCACAGCCAGCTCATTGGAGTCGCCAAAGTGGGCCACAGGCAAGTTGTCTTTTTCTATTTTTATCACCGCCAAATCGGTGGCGGCATCAGAGCCGATTAAGCGCGCCGGGTACTCCACGCCGTCACCTAAGGTAACTCTTAACTCCGTAGCTCCTTCAATAACATGGTTATTTGTGACGATGTGACCCTCCGCATCAATAATAACGCCTGTTCCGGAAGCTCTCTCCCGGAGGATGGAACGGCCGTCGAAGATGTCCTGGACTAAAGCTTTATTAGTAATCCCTACCACAGTGGGCAGAACTCGCTCCGTGGCCCGGACGATAGCCGTGTTTTGATGTTCAGGTAAATCTCCTGCCTCAAAAGGAACTTCTTGTCGTGTGCCAGGCGGTAGCGTAGGGTCTGGGAGCACTTGTGACACGTTAGGTGCGAGATAGCGCAAGACGACAAAAGCTACCAACGAACCGCCAACAACGGCGCCGACGATGGCAGCAAAAAGTAAGCCGGCAAAACCCGTCCGCTTAGGCGGTTGATAGAAACCGTCGAAAAAGTCCACGAAACCTTCCCCCTTTAAACAATCGTCTAAAATAACTATAGCAGGAAGTTGTGACAAAAGTATGAAGTAAAAAAGAAAAATGCAAATCCTAAACGAGGAGTATTCCCTGACAAAACTGGATTATGCCAGACGGACGTTGCAACTGGGGCCGTGGCGTTTTGCAACCTGCACAGAAAAACGGTGACCTGGGTGACAGCCGGCAATTGTCAGCTTCTCGCAGACAGTCTCAAAAGCAAGGTGCGGCAAATTGTTATGTTCGCTTAGATGAGCAAGCACCACATGAGTAGTTGCCGGACAAATAACGCTGGCCAATGCTTCCGCTGCCAGAGCGTTCGAGAGATGACCGCTATTCCCCAAAATCCGCTTCTTCAGTGACCAGGGGTAGGGTCCGTCCAGCAGCATTTTTTCATCATGGTTGGCTTCCATCACCAGACAATTAACACCCTGCAAACGCTCCAAAATGGTTGGTGTAACGACACCCAAGTCTGTTACAAGGGCGATGGCTTCCTTGGCGGTTCGAAAAATAAAGCCCACCGGCCCGGCAGCATCATGTGGCACGGGAAAGGTTTCCACTGTAAGATCAGCAAAAGTAAGCGTGCCGCAACCGGGGAGCAGCCGGCAGCTTGTTTGCGGTAAAGGCCCCAATTTGCAGGCTGCTGCCTGCCATGTGGGGGCTGTGGCATAAAGCGGCATTTTATAGCGCCGCGCCATAATCCCTGCGCCACAAGTATGGTCATTATGGTCATGAGAGAGGAGCAACCCACTGAGCGAAAAGGGATCAGCGCCGATTTCTCCCAGCGCGGCAACAAGCCGCTTGCCACTAAGGCCGGCATCAATCAACAGTCTGGCATTTTCTGTGGCTATGTAGACAGCATTGCCAGAGCTGCCGCTGGCCAACATCCATAGTTCAAGCATCATTCTCTCCCGTCAGATGGCATTCTTCGTTAAAAGTAAGCAGCCGACGCCGGCCGCCTGAAACTTCCAAAACGGTAACGGCAGCAGAGGCGAAGGAAAAAGGCCAAGGACCGTTAAAATCTAAACCAAGGAACTCTACCAGCAAAGCGTTGAGATAACGGCCGTGCCCCACAAGCGCTACTGATGAAGAGCCGCCTTCGTCCATCAGCAGGGCCAAGCCTTGCTTTAAGCGTTGTCGAAATTCATGGAGAGGTTCCTGTCCGGGAATTGCTGCGCCCCGCAGGTCATGCCCCAGCTTTAAAAAGAGCGCGGGATATTCTTTCTCTATTTCCAGCCATGTTAACCCCTCCAGCACGCCCCAGCTGTACTCCCGAAAAACCGGGGAAGCGACCGGCTCCACACCGAACAGACGCGCGGCAGGGTTGGCGGTTGCAATGCTGCGTCTCAAGTCACTCGTATAAAGACGCTCAGGCTGCCACTGAACTAGTAGGTGCGCCAGCCTGACAGCCTGCCTGTGTCCTTCTTCATTGAGCGGACAATCAAGTTGCCCCTGAAACCGTTTTTCTGCGTTTGCTGCCGTCTGCCCATGACGGGCCAAAAGAATTCGCAAGTTCATCCGTCCTTAATCAATTTCCTCTATCTCGGCACCGAGAGCAGTAAACTTTTCACAAATTTTTTCGTAACCGCGATAGATATGTTCAGTCTGACTGATAACCGTCTCGCCTTGAGCAATTAAGCCGGCAATGATAAATGAGGCGCCTGCTCGCAAATCGGTAGCGTTCACCGGAGCGCCGGAAAGCAGCCTACATCCTGACACAACGGCAGTACGACCCTCAACTTTGATGCAGGCGCCCATCCGTTTTAATTCGTCTACATGCTTAAAGCGTCCTTCAAAAACATTTTCGGAGATAACGCTGCTGCCTTTTGCCTGGGTTAACAAAACCATGGCTAGAGATTGCAAATCAGTGGGAAAGCCCGGATAGGGAAAAGTTTTTATGTTTACGGCTCGGGGCTCGCAATTACCTATCACGCGAATTTGGTCGTCAAAGACATCCACCGTCATCCCAATTTCTCGCAGTTTAGCCGTAACAGGCTCAAGATGCTTAGGGATCACGTCGCTAAGCAGTACGTTTCCCCCGGAAGCAGCAGCAGCAATCATATATGTCCCGGCTTCAATCCGGTCGGGAATCACGCAGTGAGTAGCAGAAATAAGCTCGTCCACACCTGTCACTTTAATCACATCAGTGCCGGCGCCGCGGACATGAGCCCCCATGGCGTTAAGAAAATTAGCCACATCGACTATTTCCGGCTCTTTTGCCGCGTTCTCAATTACAGTTTTTCCCTTTGAGCGGACGGCGGCCAGCATAATATTGATGGTTGCACCTACACTGACAATATCCAGATAAATATTTGCACCCTGTAGCCTCTTGCCCTCCACTTTAACCAGTCCGTGCTCCACCTCAATTTTAGCTCCCATGCCGACGAGCCCTTTGATGTGCTGGTCAATAGGGCGCGGACCAAGATCACAGCCGCCGGGTATTGGCACCTCAGCACGGCCAAGGCGGCCGACTAAGGCACCAATCAGATAGTAGGAAGCGCGCATTTTTTTCACAAGCTCATAGGGTGCCTGCACTTTTTGTATACTGGATGCGTCAATCAGTAAGGTGGAAGGCGACTCCCACGCAACCCGGACTCCTAATTCTTCAATGATTTCCACTAGAATCCGAATATCGTTAATCTCCGGCAGGTTTTCAATCCGCACGGGGGCAGCGGCAAGCAGTGCCGCCGGAATAATCGCTACGGCTGCATTTTTAGCGCCGCTAATTTTAACTGTGCCGCTGAGCGGTTGGCGTTTGCCGTGCACAAGCAATCTGGGCATAATCTAAGCCTCCTGAATCTCTCTGCCAACAATATTTATCAGTATACATGATTTAGTCTGCAATGAGAATATATTCTTGCTGAAAAACAAAATTCCTGTAAGGCTCTTTATTTTAGCACACTAGTTTCCACTTCTCCGGTAAAGGCATTGACATAAACGGCAGTTCCATCTGTGCCGGCAATCCGCCAAACCGGGACAGTTTCCCAGCGCTCCGCGTCATAATCCTCGCTAAAGTATCCTAAAGAGATATCCGCAATCTTTTGTGCCGGCAGAACGGGAGGCTGTTCCACAAAGATCTGCACCGCCTCCAGCGCAGAAATAACCTGGAGCTCTGTTGGGCTAAACCCTTCAGAAACAACCCGATAAAGCTTCACCTCCCTCACCTGTCCGGCTGCCACCAGCACTTCCACTGTGCTAAAGAAAAGAGGAAAGCCTTGGTATGTTTGCACAAAGCGGAAAAAACTGCCGCCTTCCGCACGGCGTGGCCAAGAAAAATCAAGCTTGAGGTCTTCCCACCAAAGGCCATTCTCTTTGAGAAAAAGCTCTGCCAGATGCCTGTCTTCTTCCATGTTTGCCAAGCTCTTTTTCCTTGTGGCAGCACTGCGGAAAACAACCTGTCCGCTTGGAGCTACAGTAACGCTGTTTCCGTCCTTAGTAAATACGGTGAGCCCGTTTGCTATAACGGCCTCCGGTACGCCGGCACCCAAAAACATTTCTGCCCAGGCGGCATCCGCTTGCGACTTCCGGGAAACATGCAGCAACGAGAGTCGTGGCGCCTGCCTAGGTATGGGCACTGCCGGTTCATATCCGGCAGCCGTCAAAAGAGCGCGGACTTTTTCCAAGTCCTCGCCGCTTAGCGCGTGTCCTGCTTGTAGTGGCTGCGGACCTAACAAGAGACGGTAGCTCAAAAACAAATTAAGGAGCAAAAAGGCTAAGATCAGGATAGTTTTTGCTTTGGACAAATCCAATCCTCTGTCACCTCACTTATTTGACGCAAGAATTTGACCTGTGTGTCCCTGGACAAATACCGTTTGACCGTGTTTAAACAGAAAAACCCATGCCGGCTGCGCCGTACCGTGGCCGATATAATAAGCCGGGTAGACCTGCGAAAGCCTGCCGACACTGCTGTCGGTATTTAGATAATTGGCTACAGACAAAACCGCCTGCCGCGGGTCAATCAATGCTCTCTCAGCGCCAAGGGGACTGTCCAGTAAAAAAATCTGCCGTTGATAATCTATAACCCCGCGGTCTGAAAAACGGAGCTTAACTGCCGGTTCAGCTGCCAGCAGACGCCTTCCTTTTTGCACCGAGATCAAAGAAATTGTCTCCGCCTGCCCCTGATGGCGGCTCCCCGGAAGATTTTGTGCGTCAGCAAGAGGATCCATCCACAAATGAACTGGCCAACCCCCCATAAAGTGCAGATACTGAGCTACACGCCGCAACGCTTGTTCCAGATCCAGCGCTTCCTGACCGGGCTCACTTTTTGGCGATGTATAACCTATTTGACCTGAGGGAAACAAGCGCAAGCCCCGCTGACCGTCAGTATAAATCACTGCGCCGTCCCGCTCTTCAATCCGCCTGACCATGGCCTGGTCTACAAAAATACTGCGTAACAGTTTTTCCGTATCCAGCTCTTCCGGGCGAATTGAAAACGGGGCGAGACGAGGCATATCTTCAGGGATCAATATTTTATCCTCTCCAGCTACCACTAGGGGCTCCCAGTCAACCGCCGGCGATAAACGATGCAAAACCCCGCCGGCAAACGCAGCCACAAGCTGCTTTTCCCATCCGTCCGGAAGAAACGAAAGCTGAGATGTTAGCCAAAAGCCTTGATGATCTTTAATCCAAATCTGCAGCGGATCTTGAGCAAACCAAACCACTTCCGCCACCCGCAGTTCCGCTGGAAAATTGACGGACAGCCAAAGGTGAGCTTGCGCAGGCACGGCAAATAAAGCATAAACAGCCGTTCCTGTCAGCTCGTCTGGCGGGGGTGCGTCTTCTGGCGGCTTACCGGCGCGAATAAGCTCCAACAGTAGCGCCCACGCGCCGCTCTGTCCCTCATCCCAAGGTTCAAGAACCTGCCAGGCGTCATCTGCGCCTAAACGCAAGCGTGGTACGAGCAGTTCCGTAGGTAGGCGCAATTCGCCAAAGGCCAGGTGCTCGTAGGCAGGAGGCGACGCAGTTTCCAGCGCGTGTTGCCCAAAGAGGAGACGCCCAGTCAGCATGATACTTAGTCCTACCAAGAAGAGCAATATCCCTGTTTTTACGCGCTCGCGCACTGCTCCCTGCCCCCTTCCGCCTGCGAATAAGGTAAGCTAATCCGCACTTCTGTCCCCTGCTCAGGTTGGCTGGTCAGCGTAATTGTGCCACCATGCGCCTCGACTATCTCCCGCGCAATCGCCAAGCCAAGGCCTGTGCCGCCAAAATCCCGGGAACGCGCTTTGTCCACCCGGTAGAAGCGTTGAAAAACCCGGTCTGCATCCTCCAGCGGAATCCCGATACCGTCATCCTGGACAAGAATTGTGATTGCAGAACCCATGTCTGTCAAGACTACTGCAACTTTCCCATTTTGGCCGGTATATTTAAAGGCATTCTGAATCACATTAAGCAACACTTGCTTCATTTTATCTCTATCAAAACAGTGATAAATCGCTCTCTCGGGCAACGTTACAACCATACTCGGCCGATCAGCTCCAAACTCAATTTGCAACTCGTTAACTGCTTCGAGCACCAGTTCGTCTAAGCGTTGACGAAGACGCCTCCAGGCAACTTGCTGAAAATCAAGCTGCGAGAGCACCAGCAAATCTTTCACCAAGCGAACCATCCGCTCAGTTTCTTTTTCCATTGTGGTAAGAAAGGAAAAGCACGTGTCCGCATGGTACATTGCTCCGCCCAAAAGCGTTTCAGTATAGCTTTTTAGTGTGGTAAGCGGCGTCCGCAATTCATGGGACACATTAGCCACAAACTCCTGCTGAATCCGTACGAGTTCTCGTTCCTTGCTGATATCGTGCAAAATAATCAGTACGCCTGAAGAAAAGTCGCAAGCTGTCTGTTCCTGAGTGTGGAACGGTACATAACTGGCCAGAATAGTCCTTTTATGAGGGGGCAAGATAATTTCGCGGCTCTGTTGCCTGCCATTGTTTAACAACGCCGCCAAGTCAACCTGGGCGAGCAGCTGCGTCAGCAAAGCTGCCGGCGGCTCTTCCCCTGGTGAAAGCTCCAGTAACCTGTGACCCGTGGGATTTAGATGCACAACCTTGCCGTCACGGTTTAATGCGACAATTCCCTCTGTCATATGGCTCAGAATCGCTGCCATCTTGCCTTTTTCCGAAGACATTTCCAGTAAGGTGGCGTCTAGCTGCCGAGAGAGGTAATTAAACATTTCTCCCAGCCGTCCGATCTCATCATGGGATCGCACATCAATTTGCTGACGAAAATCGCCCTGCGCAATTTGTGCCGCTTTAGCGGTAACTTCCTGAATAGGACCGGTAATACTTCTGGCTAAGAAAAAACCGAGCAAAACTGTTACGCCAATGACTAAGACGGCACCCGTTAGAAAAATGAGCTGGATTTCCCGCAGCGTGGCATAAAGCGGTTCCAGCGAGCCGCTTAAATAGACGACGCCGATGATTTTCTCACCGGAGCGCACCGGCAGCGCCAGATGCTTTACACGTTCGCTCGTCTCCGGATTGAGTCGTATCTCCCAGCTGCGGCTGCCTGTCAGTGCGCGGGTAATTTCTTCCTGAATAATCCGTTGTCCCTCCAGCCCGGCTTCCGTCCGGGAGGAGGAAACAAGCCGTCCAAAACTATCTAGCACCATAATATCGGTAATTCCGGCGTGGCGCGAGTATTCCAGCACAAGCCCGTCAATCGCGCTGCTCTCCTCTGTGCCCGTCAGATATCGTTCCAGAAAGTTGGCCAGAAGTAATCCCTGAGCCTCCAAATTGCGGGCATATGTACGAAGATAATACTGCTCCAACGACTGAGTGAGAAAGACAACGAAAAACTGCATCGCAAAAAGAATCAGCAGGGCATAAATAGAGGCAATCTTCCATTGCACACTGCTAAACATGATTCTCTCTCCGGATGAAATAGCCGGCTCCCCGCTTTGTCCTAATATAGCGCGGCTGACTGGGATCTTGTTCAATCTTTTCCCGCAAGCGACGGATCGCCACATCCACCGTTCTTTCATCACCGTAAAAATCATAACCCCACACTTCTGACAGTAACTTTTCTCGGGAAATTACGTACCCGACGTTGTTCATTAGATATACTAGCAGCAGGTATTCCCGATATGTCAGATCAATCAGCTGACCTGCCTTGAGCACTTCCATCCGTCCAGTATCCACCTTTAAATCCTGACAACTCAAAAGCTCGGCAACCACCTGCTCCTTTGACTGGGTGCGCCGCAACTGTGCCTTCACTCGGGCGACAACCTCCCGGGCTGAAAACGGCTTTGTGACATAATCATCGGCTCCCAGCTCCAGCCCAAGAACTTTATCCAATTCCGTGTCTTTGGCTGTCAGCATGATTACCGGCACATTGCTAAACCGACGGATTTCCCGGCAGACAGCAAATCCATCCTGCTTCGGCAGCATCACATCCAGCAGAATTAGCTCCGGATGTTGAGTTTTTGTTTGCCAGACGGCCTGCTCTCCGTCATAAGCCACAATTACGGTAAAGCCTTCCTGCTCCAGGTTATAACGCAGTATTTCTGCAATCGGCTTTTCATCATCGACAACCAATATTTTTCCCCGGGTCATCATGGCACCCCATCACGCTTTTTAACTATAGCTTCTCGTAAAAAAGCTTATTTCCTGCTTAAGGGCAAAGCGGCGGTTGCCGCTTTTTTATTGAGTAGACAATCATGCCGCCTGCGGCACCATCAGAAGGATGAAAATGCGCCTCAGCTGGCCCTCACCCTAGCCCTCTCCCATTGCTAGGTCGGAGGTCAGATGTCGGACTCGTATGAATCGGCGAAATGGCCGATTCATAGACACCAATGAGAGAAGGGAACACTTATGCCCACGCTCGTACCATGTAGGGGCGGGTTTCAAACCCGCCCTCACCAAAAGATAAAGTCCTCCGGAGCAAAGTCAGCGCACCCGTAACCAACGCTCATCTTGACTATACCAAGCCTCCCAACCCCGCAGAAAGTTTTCCCTGTTCAAACCATAAATCTGTTGCAGCGCCAGATAAAATGGCTCGCCCCTCCCCAACTTGTCAAGGAGTTGATTAAGCCCCGCCAGCCCCTGCAGCGCTTCCAGGTAACTGACCATACTCAATGCCTGCCGGTAAGCAAGCGCCTGCCGAGGGAGCGCATCAAACGAATCGTCTAACTCCTCGAGGGAATAAAGGCTGTTTGCCAGCGAGCTGTCTGCTTCCAGCCACTCATAGCCTAAAAGATGATATTCCGTTAACTGAGCAAACCCCTCGCTAAACCAGCGAGGATAATTTCCTTTTGCCTGCAGCTCTAAAACAAAGTGGGTATATTCATGAACAAGCGGGCCCTGGCTGATAAAGCTCTGCCAGCGTTTTGACTCAGGATACCAATGCCAAGCCATAGGCGAGAGAATTTTTATTGTCTCTGCCAGATAAACACCTAGCGCACCTGTTTCACTGCCCCAGCCAAAAGCTGCTTGCAATCTCTCTTGGCTGGGGATCACAATGAGCCATGGCCGTTTTTCACCGACTGAATGCGGAATCAATTCGGCAACCTGCCGCACAGCCTTGTCTGCCTCTTTGCCAAGTTTTTCAGCCAAGACCTGGTCACCCGGCAGATAGCGCAGCTGAAAGTATTTCGTTTCCAGAGATGGCCACGTCAGGTAGTGACGGCGTACAGAAATAAGCGTGGTAGTCTGCCACACTGCCTGAAGAGCAGAGGAGACATGCGGGCTTTGCGATACCAGCAAAAATAGCGCTGCAGCCATAATTGCCCTCTTTTTTAACCTGACCCTACTTACCGCCATAGCTTCCACTCTCCTCTCCCCACCTGCATCATAACAGATTCGCCCTGCTCTTTCACTGGAAATGACAGACAGCAAACACAGAAAAAAAAAGAACGTGGCAGCCCACGTTCAAGAAAAAAATAGATTAAGAGGGGGTCAAACTTGCTTTCATTATAACGTGCCAATATTACAGCCAGATTACAGGCAGGTTATTTTTAGATGACACCGGCAAGGTAGCGACAAGAAAAACGCCTCGCGCTTTATCCTATGGTGAGGGCGGGTTTCAAACCCGCCCCTACGGCTGCCGCCCCTTCGGCGAGCCTGCGGGCTCTGAGCACCCCGCGAGCGTAAGGGTGAATCCCCCCTACGAACCCCCCATTGTGTAGGAAATCATATAATTTCCTACACAATTAAAAAGAACCGCCCTGGAATGCCGGCCGGTTCTGTGTTTAGCATTTTAGAAGAATTGTAGCGGATTGACCTGCGAGCCGTTACGATGCACCTCAAAGTGGACGTGAGGACCGGTAGAGTTGCCCGTGCTGCCAATACGGGCGATTTGCTGCCCCCGCTGCACCCGCTGACCGACAGACACTAGATTGGATGAATTGTGGGCATAAAGCGTGGCAGTGCCGTTGCCGTGGTCAATAGCAATCATGATGCCAAAGCCGCCATTCCAGCCAGCGGCCGTAACTACTCCGCTGTCGGCCGCCAGGATGGCAGTGCCATGAGCTGCGGCAATGTCTACACCGGCGTGGAAGCTCCTGCCGCGCTGACCAAACGGAGAGGAAATTCTCCCCCCTGAAACCGGCCAGAGGAAACGCCCAGTTCCTACTTGGGGAGGAACTGCCGCCGTACCGCGAGCTACAATCTGCTCCTGAGGCTCTTTAATAACTACTTCGTCAATCACTTCCCGCAGCACTTCATTGCCGTTTGTCTGCGTAATTTTTACGGTCACTTCTTTTATGCCAACCTGGCCGGGTTGAACAACTCTTGAATTTCCTCTGAACAGTTTGCTGTCATTCTGATATCTTGTCTCAAAGGGAATCTGTTTCTGCAGCGCCACTTCCTGGGTAACAGAAACATCAACCAACGGCTCCGCCACCACCAGATTAATTTCTTCGCCCGGTTTAATCCGCTCGGCACTTGCCAGCTGAGGATTAGCTTCTTGAATCTCGTTGACTGTCATATTGTTTTCGCGGGCAATTGTCCAGAGGGAATCACCGCGGGACACTAGGTATACCTCCCGCCTGTCGGTTCCACGGCGTAAAATCTCGGCTGCTCTGTCCACAGCATAGAGGGCGGCAGGATCTACCAGCGTCTTCCGTGCCCCCACATTATCATCAAGCACAACGGCCCGGATAACCGCATTTTCCTTGCCGCTACCATAGGCTGCTTTTAGCTTCTCAATAACTTTTTCATAATCTTCATACCGCCGCACAGCCAGAGTATCTTTGCCGTTCACAGTAATCACGTAGGCATACACATCATAAATCAAGGCCTGCCTTACCTGATCCATTACCGCCCAGTCATTAGGCTCGGCTGCTCTGCGCTGCTCCCGTTCAACCCGAACTTCTTGTACAGCTCTAACCTGCAGACCATAGCGCTCCTCTGCCTGCGCCGTAAGCTCTGCCACAAAAGCCAAAAACTCTGTGTCGCTGGATACATAGCCCTTTTCTTCCCCATCAAGATACACCACATATGCAAAAGATTCCAGGTGGGCATAAACCCCAACCGAGCCCACAGTCAACATCAAGATCATTAACAAAACCGCAATGCGTTTAACCAGAAAGGGGAATTTAAACTTTTTCAGCAACTTATTTTCCATTATAGATCTGCTCAGTTGCTTTCCCTTAGCAGTTAACAAGACCGCCGACTCTGGCAATTTATTCATAAGTGCTCGAAATATAGTAAGCCTGTCTTGCAGCTTCTGTTTTGTTGCTTGCACCATGGCCACCAGTAGTTGTTTTCGCATCTTGCACCTCGCTACGACTCCCGAAAAGAAAATTTCCTTCCGGATTTTTTTGATGTTCATTTCTTAAATTAATATGTTGATTTTTCAATAATTCTGCGTGTATTTTAATATTCCTGCAAAAAATTAATATTTTTATTAATTTTTCTTAAAAAAATAAAGAGACCTTAATCTGGTCTCTCATAATTTGGTGACCCCTGGGGGATTCGAACCCCCGTTACCGGCGTGAAAGGCCAGTGTCTTGACCGCTTGACCAAGGGGCCTTATTAATTGGTGAGCCATGATGGACTCGAACCATCGACACCCTGATTAAAAGTCAGGTGCTCTGCCAACTGAGCTAATGGCTCACAACTCCTACGGGAGTTTATGTTACTATATTAACGGCTGACTGTCAATGAGCAGTCGCAATCTGGTGTGCAGTCGCAATCTGGGTGCAATCTAAAATATTTCATGCAAAACTTTTGTCTGCAAGCGTTCCGGACCAACCGACACCAGAGCTACCGGCACGCCAAGCAAGCGAGCAATTCGCCGAACGTAAGCTTTGGCTGTTTCCGGGAAGTCCTCAAACTGCTCTACGCCAGACAAGTCTTCCTGCCAGCCTGGCAGCTCTTCAAAGACAGGCTCACAGGAGTCCAAAGCATGCAAACTGGCCGGGACATGAGCAATAAGCTCTCCGCGAAGGCGGTAACCGGTACAAATTTTTACCGTCTCAAGTCCGGCTAAAACATCAAGCAGAGTCAACGCCAGGAAACTCAGGCCGTTAACGCGACAGGCATGGCGCAACACCACTATGTCCAGCCAGCCGATTCTGCGCGGCCGACCGGTCGTAGTGCCGTATTCTCTGCCAATTTCCCGAATTCTCTCCGCCATAGCCCCGGTAATTTCTGAGGGAAAGGGTCCGTCGCCAACACGGGTGGTATAAGCCTTGGCTACCCCCACCACATGTTTGATGCGTAATGGGCCAATTCCTGTTCCGCAGCAAGCTCCGCCGGCAGTAGGCGATGAAGAAGTGACGTAAGGATATGTTCCGTGATCAAGATCCAACATTGTCCCTTGAGCCCCTTCAAACAATACCTTTTTATTTTGGAGGATTAACACTTCCAGCAGCACACTGGTATCGGTGATATATGGCCGCAGGATCTCGGCATACTGTCTTAACTCCCCCACAATCCGCTCTAAACTAAAAGGCTGCTCACCATAAACTTTGGTCAGGAACATATTTTTAGCTTCCAGGATGGCAGAAAGCTTTTCCCGTAGCTCCAACTCATCTAGCAAGTCTGCCACACGCATGCCAACACGATTCACTTTGTCCATGTAGGCCGGGCCGATTCCGCGCAGAGTGGTGCCGATTTTGCCTTCTTTGCGCTGCTTTTCATCCAATTCGTCCAGCAATTTATGATAGGGCATTACCAGATGAGCCCGATCGCTAATCCGCAACTGGGCAAGATCAATATTTCGCTCCTGCAGTCCAACCATTTCTTTGACTAGCGCGGCAGGATCAAGCACTACCCCGTTACCGATCACACATGTTTTCCCCGGATAAAGAATTCCGGAAGGAATCAGGTGCAGTTTAAATACCTTGTCTGCCACATTAAGTGTATGACCGGCATTAGTACCTCCCTGGTAGCGGACGACAACATCGGCTTTTTCGGCGAGAAAATCTGTAACTTTCCCTTTGCCTTCATCTCCCCATTGCGCTCCGATTAAAACAACTGTTGACATGTTGCCTCACTCCTTTGCACACGCCTGATTGATTTTAATAAAAACATGCGGTCGGACGTCATCAGGCGCTAGACTGATTTTCATGGGCATGATCTCGGGAAACGCTAAGGAATTTATTATGGTTTTCCTTAAAAAAGAGGTGGATATTGCCCACCGGGCCGTTACGTTGTTTGGCAATAATAATTTCCGTATCGTTTCTATTTTCCGAATTCTGTTGATAATAACTTTCCCGGTAAATAAACGCCACTATGTCAGCGTTTGCCTCAATACCGCCTGATTCCAACAAATCGCTGAGGACTGGACGTTTTTTCTCTCGCTGTTCCACCGAGCGGGACAACTGAGAAAGGGCGACTACCGGCACATCTAGTTCCTTGGCCAACGCTTTCAGTGAACGGGAAATTGCTGAAACTTCCTGCTGCCGGTTTTCGGCACGCTCACTGCCACGCATTAGCTGCAGATAGTCAATAAAAAGGGCAGAAAGACCATGTTCTGCCTTCAACCTGCGCGCTTTAGCCCGCACCTCCATCACAGAGATGGCAGGCGTATCGTCAATATAGAGCGGCGCTTCCGCCAGAGGACCGGCAGCCTTAGTCAACCTGGGATAATCTTCATCCGAGAGAAAACCGCGACGCAGGCGCTGGGCATCAATATTAGCCTGAGCGCATAAAATTCGCTGCACCAGCTGCTCCTTTGACATTTCCAACGAGAATACTGCCACCGGCAACTTTTCGTTTACGGCGATATGCTGGGCAATATTCAGCGCTAAAGTGGTTTTGCCCATACTAGGACGGGCTGCCAAAATGATCAAGTCTGCATTTTGCAGACCACAAGTAATGTTGTCTAGGTCGGGGAAGCCGGTTGGTACCCCGGTAACGCCACCTTTATTACCCCATAGTTTGTCAATCCGGTCAAAGGCACTTTTCAAAACTTCTTTCATGCTGGCAAAACCCTGCGGACTTGAGCGCTGTGAAACCTCAAAAATGGAGCGCTCTGCCTCATCTAGGATTTCATCAACTTCCTCTTTCGCCTCAAAACAACGGGTCACAATGCGGGTTGCGGTACTAATCAGCGACCGGAGCACTGCTTTCTCCCGGACAATCTGGGCATAATAGCCTACATTAGCAGAGGTAGGCACGGTATTAGCCAAGGTTGTAAGATAGCCTATACCGCCAATTGATTCTAATTGGTTCTGGCCGCGCAACTCTTCCGGCAAAGTGACTAGATCCACCGGTTCTCCCCGGTCGCTAAGAGCCATAATGGCCTGAAATATTTTTCGATGACCCTCGCGGTAAAAATCTCCGAATCTAAGCAGTTCTAAGGCTGTTATAATGGCATCCTTATCAAGCAACATGGCTCCCAGCACAGACTGTTCTGCCTCCATGTTTTGCGGCGGAATACGCTCCAAACTCTGACTCATTCGTTTACCTCTTCTCTTCTTGGCAACTTAGGCTATCTTTCCCGGCAATTTCCTTCTCCCTGCCGCCAAATAAATATGGAAGCGCTTCATCCACAGTGGCAACCGGAACGACAGTAACCCCTTCCGGCAAAGCCGGAATGTGGTCTTTGTTTTCCAGCGGGACGAGAACGGTTGGAATGCCGGCTAGGCGGGCACCGTAAATCTTTTCTGAAACTCCTCCCACCGGGCGCACATGCCCCTGCAGGGAAATTTCACCGGTGACTGCCACCTGTTGCGCCACAGGCCAGCCTTTAATTGCGCTCATCAGCGCCACAACAACCGCAAGTCCGGCGGATGGGCCGTCAATCCGACCCCCGCCAATCACATTAACATGCAGATCAAAATTCTGCAAATCTTCGCCTGTCAAACGGCGGATAACTGCTGCCGCATTAAAAACCGAGTCACGCGCCATACTTCCGGCCGTCTCATTAAAGCGCAGAATTCCCTTGCCCAGTTCGCGAGCAGGAAAGGCCACCGCTTCGATTTCCAGCACACCACCAAGGTAACCACTTACTCCCAGCCCAAATACTTTGCCGGGAAGTTCTCCGCTGGCATTTTTTTGTGGCGCATTAGAAATGTAGCGACCAGCCCGCAAAGAATCCAGCACAAGCCCTCTATCAATTAACACCGGCGCGTTTTCAGCAAGCTGAGAGTTGCGAAGCAGTGCTAAACCAAAGGCGTCAGCAACCAGATTGACTGCTTGGCGTCCTTCTGTGGTGTAATCACTGATGATGCGGGCCACGCCGTCTGCCAACTGCACTTTTAGTTTTTGGGCAGCGTCGATAACGATTTTTTCCACGTCTGCCGGCGTCAACGGTTCAAAGAAGACGGCTGTACATCGTGAACGCAGCGCGGGATTTATTTCCTCCGGCAAACGAGTGGTAGCGCCAATCAGCACAAAGTCTGCCGGAGCCCCCTCATCAAAAAGTGTGCGGATATATTGGGGAACGTGACTATCAGAGGGATCATAATAAGCAGAATCGAACTGAACTTTTTTGTCTTCCAGCACTTTTAACAGCTTGCTCTGCAGATGAAGATCCAATTCGCCAATCTCATCAATAAAGAGAATGCCGCCATGAGCCTCTGTTACTAGACCAGGCTTAGGCTCAGGAACTCCGCCGTCCACTAGGTCTCTTTTTGCGCCCTGATAAATTGGGTCGTGCACTGAACCCAAAAGCGGGTTCGTCGTCTCCCGGGGATCCCAACGCAGTGTGGTGCCGCCCACTTCAACAAACGGTGCCTGCGCGGAAAATACACTTTGCCTCATGGTTTTAGCTGCTTCAAGCGCCAAGCGGGCCGCTGTAGTTTTCCCCACCCCAGGCGGGCCGTAAATAATCATATGTTGGGGATAGGGAGAAGCCAGTTTAGCCATTAAAGCATGGATGGCCGTCTCCTGCCCCACAATTTCAGAAAGGACGCCGGGGCGCAACATTTCCATGGCTGAGCTGTTTAATTTCACACTCCTGATCTTCTCAAGTCGTGCGTATTTTTTCAGCGTTTGAGGATTTTCCGGCCCACCTTGTTCTTTAATTAGTTGACGCTTTACTTCTAAAATATATTCTTCATGCTTCTCCTGCATTTTCTCAGCCACTTTACGCTCAAGTGACTCTTCCACTGCTCGGCGGGCAATTTGGTCTGCCAGTTCGTCATAGAGCTCCTGTAGCGCCGATGGAAGCTCCGCCAAACTGGGCGGCTGGTCAAGCGCCGGGTTTTCATAAATAATCCGCTGTAACCCCAAAACTCGCTCTTCCATAGTACGTGAGCGAATCAATGTCAGCGCTTCCAACTTTCCTGCCTTTAAAATCAGCTTGTCTGCCCCTAGCATATTGGCAAGCAGAGTATAGACCGCATTAATTTCTCGCTTCAGCTGCGCTGTGCTATCTCGGCCAGCTGTCTTCTGAGAGATTCTAGATGTCATAAGTTTATTCATAGTTAAGAAAACTCCTTATTCTGACTTAACAATAATTTCTAAAGCTACTTCTACGTTCGGATGCAGCTTTACACGCGCAGGGAACACGCCCAACGCTTTAAGCTGTTCCGGCAATTCAATTTTGCGCTTATCCACAGAAAAACCCCGTTTTTTTAGCGCAGCGGCTATATCAGCACTCGTTACGGAGCCAAAAAGTCGGCCACCTTCTCCCGCACGGGCTGTAATTTCTACTTTGATTCCATCCATTTTTGCGGCAACTATTTGGGCAGCAACCAAAACCTTTGCTTTTTTTCCGGCAACGACATCTGCCTGTTGCTGGTGCTGTTTTAAATGTCCCACGCTTGCTTCCACAGCCAAGCCGCGAGGCAGCAGGAAATTGCGAGCGTAGCCTTCTGCCACTTCTTTGATCTCACCCGACTTACCCAATGCCTTAACATCCTGCAATAAGATTACTTTCACTTGGAAAACCTCCTCATTTTGCCCTGCCCTGAAAATAGCATCTACCCTCTGCTTGGGCGGGTTTGAAACCCACCACTACATGGTACGAGCGCGGGCATAAGTGTTCCCTTCTCCCACTGGTGTCTATGAATCGGCTATTTCGCCGATTCAAACGAGTCCGACATCTGACCTCCGACCTCTAATAGCCATTTCGCCGATTCATACGAGTCCGACATCTGACCTCCGACCTCTAGCAATGGTGCCGCAGGCAGCATGCGGGTCTACCCATTACCTTGTTCTGCAAGCCGTCAACAATTTCCTGCCTGCGCAGGCCGGCTTTCTTTTGTTAAATTTTAAGCGGTCGAGTTATAATTTTCTACCCTGAAAATAGCATCTACCCTCTGCTTGGGCGGGTTTGAAACCCGCCCCTACATGGTACGCGCGTGGGCATAGCGCTCACTTCTCCCATCAAATTCCCCTCTCCCTGCGGGAGAGCAACCGGGCGAACACGCAGGTTCGCCCCTACAGCACC
>JAGXTN010000115.1 GCA_018333455.1 Dethiobacter sp.
CAGCCAGGCGTCAAAGTCCTGTGGCGAGGGTTCCGAAGACTGCAGGATATTACTGACATGTGGGAGCTTTTCCATTAGCTCAATACTTATGGGTAATGATAAGCCCGCAGGGAGAGGGGAATTTGTCGGGATGGTAGACGCTGTGTTCAGGGTATAAAAGAGGGGGACTGGGGGACGGTCGCACAGCTCAGTAAACCCTTGTAAGAGTAGTGCCAGGGTAATAGTGACGTATGATTTGTTCAGCGCTATGTCCTACATCCGCTAGACCTCGTGCGCCCCACTGGCTCAGTCCGACACCATGACCGTTCCCGCCACCGCGGAAAAGGACGGTGTCAATGGCTCCGCGGCCGTCCCGCCTGATTTCAATAATAAAGAAGGCGCTGGGAAGGATGGAGTAATTGGCCAGAGTGGAGCCGTCATGCCGGCGCAGCATGATATCGCGCCCGCTCCCCGCCCTGACAGGCCGGAGGGTAAAGCGGATGGTATATTCCTTCCTTAAAAGATATGTGCCTTTCGTCCCGACGATTTCCAGTTCCATAATATTGCCACCCCGCCCGCGGCTGACGATGCGCAGATCCAGGAGTTCTCCCAGAGGTTCCGGGGATATTTCTTTCTGAACGAATGCGGAACCTGCTTTCGTCAGGACAAACTCAGGCTGCGCCTTTTGCCGTTCCGGCAAATAACGGTTGATCACATCTTCCAGTTCTTTTTTTGTCATTTCCGCTTCCCAGCGAAACCAGGGGGACTGCCTGTCATAGGCGTCCCAGTCGGTACGCGAGAAAAAGTCCAGCGCCCCTTTTTCACCGGCCACGTCAGGCAGAGTGCCGTCCCGCAGCTGGGAGTGAGACTTCAGATAGGCCACAGGCGCTGCCGGAAAGCTTTTTGTTGCGCGATCATGCCACACTTCCTCAAAATTGGCGGTGATACCGGAGGATGTGGAAAAGAAGCGGGTGTCGGCCACCGAGCCGTCATAAGTGACGATCAGTGCGGCTGTCTCGTCTACAGCCTGGCTTGCCGTCGGGTTTTCAGGCACATTATTATAAACCTGTGAAGCTGTGCTGTCGTCAACGTGGGCCGAAAGATGACGGAAGCCGCTTCTGTACATGGAAGCCACAGCGTAAGATCGGGCGGCCAGTGCCTGTGCTTTCAGTGGGACAAGCCCGAAGGAAACAGGCATTTCGCTTGGCACCACCGAGTAGAGATAATACTCCAGCGGCAATTCATTGACAATATAGAGCGAGCCGTCCAGCGCACGTATTTCCGCGTGTCCGCGGTAGAGCGGCGTAAAAGAGGGGTTGCCGCGACGGATGGCAGGGAAGCGGATCCGGCCGTTTTTTTCCGGCAGGATAAACAGCCGGTTCGGCGATCTGTATGTTCCGCCTCCCGGAAATGTCACTTTAATAGATTCTCCCTCCGGGGAAAATGAGAGAATCGCCCCAGCCGGAAATGAAATGCGCTTTCCGGCCACCTTGTCCGCTAGCGCGAAAGCCGTATCCGCCGTAAGTGACACGGAGCGGTGCGCCAGTCCGCCAAACCCTTCCGTGTTCAGCACAACCCTAATTTTTTCCGGACTGTACGACTCTGGCAGCACCACAGCCCTTATTTGGCTGCCATCCAGATAAACAGTCAGGTTTTGCATTCCGATGATTAATTCGTCCCGCGTTGCGGCTTTTAACCTGTTTTCGGACGGGCGGAAAAAAGCGGCATTGTCTGCCAGAGGGAAGAAGCCGGATTCTTCCCCCTCCAGTGAGTTGTTTGTGATCGTGAGAAGCTTGTTCACGGAGAGCGGTTCAAATGCGCTGAAGTGGACTAGAGTATCATCAATTCCCACGGCAAAACCTGCACCTGCGGCCGTTTCCCCGGCTGCCTGCAGGCGCATTTCTGTAAAAGTGCCTGCACCGTCAAGAAACCGCACAGTCTCGCCGGCAGTGCCGATAGCTAATGCCACAGGAATTACCGTCAGCTGGGGGAAGGACGATATCTGCCATTCTCCGTCCCTGCGCTCCAGTGCCACGTCCATGGTATAGGGGGAGTTGCCCACCAGGAGGTGAACGGTAACCGTTGCGTGCCTGTACGGCAAGGTTTTTTCGGGAATGACTGCCGTTGTCAGCTGAAAAAGGCCCGTTGTTGCCAGAGACTCTAAAACAGCGTTCCGGTTTTCCATATCTGTGGCCAGAAAGCGTTCTGCGTTTGTGTCGCCCTTAATGGCCAGAGCAAAAAACTCCTCCACGGCAGCCACAGCTTTTTGTTGCGCAGTCTGGCGGAGGTTTAGGGTGTAGCCGCCGGCAATTGCCATTATTAGTAGGAAAAGAACAAATTTACGCATGCACAGTCCTCCAATGTATGCCTTGCCATTCTATTTATCCGTTATCACCCTTCCTTTTCTCCAGAAGGCTTATACACATTTACTTTACCACAGTAGTTGCAGCTTATCCACTAACTGTTTACATCATTTTGAAGGATTGCGGGTCACGGTGAATAACATATTTCATGATTAACGCAAGCAGGTGGTTAAGTCGCTTAACCACCTGTTTCTGCAAAAACTAACCTCCATTGTATCAAAGGAGGCCGTAGAAGATTATGAAGTAATTTTGTATTTTCGGATTTTCATTAAGAATTCCGGGTAACAAGTACCTCATCGGATTTCGCGCAGCAATTATTAATGCATGTTACAACAAAAACTCGGCCCAGAGTGCCTGTGGGTACCTGCCAAAGAATTTCAGCAACACCAGTAACAGCACTGGGACAATCAACGCCGATGAGACGGGCAAGTTCACAGGTTTCAGTGCCGGTAGGCTCCAGGAAAAAGAAGGCTCGGGAAAGCGGGCGATTGGAAGTGGCCCGTACAATTACACGGGCATTAAGCTGAACAGCCCCGCCAGTCACAGGCAGAGGTTGCCCGGCCTCTGTCAGAAATTTTAGTGTAAGCACACGAAGATCACAAACAGGTTTGGGTTCAGGCTTGGGTTTGGGTGGCTCGGCGGGAATGCATATTGCCTGACCGACAAAGATAATGTTCGGGTTTATGATTTGTGGGTTCGCGGCAAGAATGTCATCAACTGTTACTTTGAATTTTTGGGCAATACTGAAGAGGGTATTGGTAGGTTTTACAGTGTAGAGTTGGCCGTCACATTTTTTTGGTGGTCGCGGGATTTGGCTTTCTTTGGAAGGATGGATCGCGCGTGTAAACTTATCATCGCTCAAAGTTATCACCTCCTTATTGAATAGTTGCTATAGTATATGTCAACTATTCAATAGGGGTTATGCTTCATCTACCATTTCTTTTCTATCTTCAGCAAGTTCTACATAAGATTTTAACAAAGAACCACCTTATATTGTCTCAGCCAGGCATCTAGCTGGATAAGAAAGCCAAAAAACTGAGAGCCTGTCATTAACTGGCCAAACCATGGGCGGTCAAAGGCGTCCTCCTCTAGCTTGGCAATGGCCCTTACAGCACAGGTGTTGATCAACGGCAGCATCGGTGATGTCCTATCATCTAAGATTTGCAGGACTCTCTCCCTTACAGCCGCCTGGTAACTGGGATTATGGGTTTTGGGGTAGGGGCTTTTTTTCCTAAAGAGGATATCGTCAGGCAAGATTCCCTGCAATGCTCGGCGTAGAATCCCCTTTTCCCTGCCCTCCCAGGTTTTCATGACCCAGGGAATATTCCATACGTATTCCACTATGCGGTGGTCGCAAAAGGGCACCCTGACTTCCAGGCCGGTCAACATGCTCATTCTGTCCTTACGATCCAGGAGGGCCTGCATAAACCAGTTGATGTTCAGATAGAACATCTCCCGCCGGCGGGCCTCTAAAGGCTCTTCTCCGGGGAGCCGGGGTACTTCTGCCAATGTTTCCTGATAACGCTGATAAACATATTCTACAGGCCTGATTCGGCCATTTACCTCCGGTGAATAGAGTCTCAATCGTTGGTCTAGGGACCTCAGCCAGGGAAAACTTCCCGAAGTTAAGGCCTCTTGGCTGTGAAACCAGGGATAGCCACCAAAAACCTCATCGGCGCATTCCCCTGATAGAGCCACTGTAGCTTCTTTTTTTATTTCTCGGCAGAATAAATATAAGGACGAGTCCACGTCCGCCATACCTGGCAAGTCCCTGGCTCGCATGGCGTTATCCAGAGCTAGCATCTGTTGGCAGGTATCAAGGTTCACATAGTGGTGACAGGTATTAAAGTGGTCAGACATCCTCGCGACCCACTGGGCATCAGAATTAGGCTGAAATTCGCTTGCTTTGAAATAACGGTCATTACCCTCAAAATCCACAGAAAAGGTGTGTAGGTTACCTAGCCCTTTTTGCCGAAAATGCTCCGCTGCTACGGCTGTAATGGCGCTTGAATCCAGTCCTCCTGATAAAAAGGTGCTGACAGGCACATCGGCAACCAGTTGACGTTTTATGGCGTCCACAACCAACTCCCTTATCTTCTCTGTCGTGGTATCCAGGTCATCTTCATGGGGTTTGCTTGCCAGGGACCAGTACCGGCTTATTCTAATCCCTTTGCGATCATAAACCAGGCAGTTGCCGGGCCGAACTTCCTTGACTCCCCGGAATACTCCATGCCCGGGTGTTCTGGAAGGACCCAAAACCATTACCTCCGCTAATCCGTCAGAGTCCACTTCCGGTTTAACCAAAGGATGAGCTAGTAGAGTTTTGAGCTCAGATCCGAAGAGCAGTGAACTACCTCTTTTACTATAAAATAAAATGACTATTCATTTTGCTCAGGAGCACTTCCCAAACGAACAAATGTTTGGTATAATTGAGACAAACATAGGTTCGGAGGCGATTCCCCATGGCAAACCAAGACACTATTACCCTCTTTGAGTTC
>JAGXTN010000110.1 GCA_018333455.1 Dethiobacter sp.
AGGAACCGCCGTATACCGAACGGTACGTACGGTGGTGTGGGAGGTCGGGAAAACTGTTCAGTTTTCCCTCCTACCCGATATGATTGATGCTATTTTCAGGGTAGACACCCATGCCACCACAAAGACGAGGCACCATCAGAAGGATGAAAATACGCCTCAGCTGGCCCTCACAACTAGCCCTCACCCTAGCCCTCACCCGCAGGGAGAGGGGAATTTGTCGGGATGGGAGAAGGGAACGCTTATTGCCCTCGTTTGTACGATGTAGGGGCGGGTTTCAAACCCGCCCAAGCAGACGGTAGAGGCTATTTTCAGAGTAGACCCCCATGTTACTTGCAGTTGCTCTAAACACTTCCAAATATTGTTGACTTTCACAGAATGCGGAAGCGAGCGTTAAGTGTCAGCAGCGTTTAGCGAACGGGAATTCGCAGCGTTAAGACATGCCAACGGTTCACATGCAGTAAGCCCAGAGGTTTTGGCATGTTAGCGAGAATGACAGTTCGTAGCTGCGAAAACGTGCGAGCGTAGCATTTGAGGAAGGCTACATTGCCCAGAATGCTTCAATGTATCATCCCCGGTGTCATGTGTGGGTAAGGACTAGCTCTGGGAGAGGGATAGCGTGAGGGCAATGGGTGATGGCTCCGTTAGTATTATCCTGTCGGCAGGAAAAATGGCAGTCATATGGAATAGTAGCAAAAGGAAAAGAAAAAGAGGTGTCGGAGATGGAACTGCGCAATCTAACGGAGAAGTTAGTCTGGCAACGACTAGATGAGGTACTAAAAGAGCAAGAAGCGGAGTACTGTGCCTGTGAGCAATGCCGGTTGGATATTGCCGCGCTTTCTCTCAACCAGCTGCCGCCCCGCTATGTGGTTACACAGCGCGGCGAGACATTTTCCAAGGCCGATATCCTGGAAATTCAGCGTTATGTGGACGTGGTGGCTGCGGTCACAAAAGCGGTAAACATGGTCAAAAGAAAACCTCATCACAGCAAACTCTAGCTGACAAAACTGGGAAATCCTAGTATAATGAAACTAATACTGGGAGGTAGCCAATTTGTCCCTGGATGTACTGGTCAAAAAAGCGGCGCGGATTCTAAGAGGGGCTAAATATACTGTTGTTTTGACGGGTGCCGGCATTTCCACCGAAAGCGGCATTCCTGATTTCCGCAGCCCGGGAACGGGGCTTTGGGAAAAGGAAGACCCGGCGGGTTTCACGATTGACAGCTTTTGCGGCGACCCGCGCGCCTTTTATCGTCGAATCCTGCCTTTGCTGCGACTAATTGAGCAAGCGCTGCCTAACGAGGGCCATAAGTCTCTGGCTTTGCTGGAGGGGAGCGGCATGGTCAAGGCAGTGATTACGCAAAATATTGACGGCCTGCATCAGGCGGCAGGCTCTGCCAGAGTTTTTGAAGTGCACGGTTCTTTTAAAAAGGGAACATGCCTTTCTTGCCATAAAAAGCATAATTTGGCTCTGCTGGCTGTGGCTCTGGAGCGCGGTGAGGAGCCAGCTTGCTTGGCTTGCGGCGGCGCGGTAAAGCCGGATGTGATACTTTTTGGCGAAGAGTTGCCGCCTGCCTTTCAGCTTGCCCAGCGAGAAGCACTAAAATGCGACTGTATGCTCGTGGTAGGCTCGAGCCTGCAAGTGGCACCGGTCGGTTATTTGCCGCGGTATAGTAAAAACTTGTTGATCATTAATCGGGGTAACACGCCTTATGATGATTTAGCCCGGGTTGTCATCAATCAGCCGGCAGGCGAAGTATTGCCGTTGCTGGTCGCAGAACTGGGACTGCAAAATTTTTTATGGTAAAAGTTCACGCGAAGAAGGGTTTTCGCCTTTTGTGAAGAAAAGCACAAAGCAGAGAGTAGGTGGGAGAGATGATGGAGATGCCTAAAGGGCGTCTGTTTGCCGTGCTGTTGCTCGCTCTGTCTGCCTTTTTCTATTTTATGCCGTTTGCTTTTATAGTATTTTTGAGCAACTTATTTCCTAGACTGTTGGCAGAATGGTCCTGTTGGCTATTTTTTATCCCGGCTTTTCTGCTGCCGTATTATTATGGCAGCAAAGGCGTCAGGCTGGTGGGTGTTTTTACTGTGCTTGTGCTGGGAATGATGTATTATCTGTTTACCTTTAACAGAACGATGAGCATCCATTTGCTGCATTGGCTGCTTACTCTCTTTACGACCACAGCCATAGCTTTTTGGGTGGGGATTTTTGTGGAAAGATTTTCCCGCTCTGCCGCCGATGCAAGGGAGCAGAATTTACAGTTAAAATCCCTTTTTGCAGCAAGTGAGCTTTTTGCCTTTTCCTTGGATCCCCAAGAGGTTTTAAACCAGAGCCCTGAGATTATTCGGGAGACACTGGGGTTTGACAATGCGGATATCTGGCTGCTGGAAGGGGAGAACAGCCTGCGACTGGCGGCGAGTAATTTGCCGCCCGTTTTCGGGGCGCCAGACACCTTCCCCGCAGACCGCTGCCTGCCCGGGCTGGCTCTCTCAAGCGGTGAAGGAGTGTTTATTGAAGAGCCGCTGATAGACGAGCGAATTGAGAACAAAGCTTGGCTTAACCAGCTTAAGTATCGTTCTTCGGCAGCTCTTCCCCTGATTCACCGTGGTGAAAAGCTGGGCGTGCTTATTGTGTCCAGCATGAAAAAATATAAGTTTACGTCGGAGCGGCGGGAGTTGCTGCGAACTTTTGTGAATCAATTGTCGCTGCACATTAAAAACGCGATGCTTTACCGGGAAGTGCAGCAACAGGCAATTATAGACGAAGCAACCGGTTTGTATAACCATCGTCATCTAAACGAGTATTTGGATAAAGAAACAAAACGGGTGGACAGGGAAGGGGGACAGCTCAGTCTGTTGATGCTCGACCTGAATTATTTTAAAGATTATAATGACATGTATGGACACCCGTCCGGCGATCTTCTGCTAAGGGAGTTTGGCGAAGTGTTGCGGGCTGCTGTACGGGAAACAGATGTAACTGTCCGCTATGGCGGAGATGAATTTGCGGTTGTTTTGCCGCAGACAGATGGTTTAGGAGCGGAGCAATTGTCTGCACGGGTGCTGGAACAGCTTAACGAACACCGTTTTTCCGGTTTTGAAAAGATTGTCGGCGGTGTGCTGACGGTTTCTATTGGCAGATCCACTTATCCCGACCCGGCTAAAAGCAAAGTGGAACTGATTAAACTGGCCGATGATCAGTTATACAGAATGAAAGAACTGTGGCGAGAGGCGAGAAAGATTTCTTCCTGAGGAAATCCTGAACAAGTATAATAAAATAAACTCAACCGGTTGAGCAGTTTAAAAATTCCGGGAGGGTTTATTTTTTTAGCATAGGAAATTATATCGTTCAGGGAAGCTACGATCCTATGCGTTGGGGTTTGTAAGGGGCGTGCCCCTTACTCTTGCGGGGTGCTCAGAGCCCGCAGGCTCGCCGAAGGGGCGGCAGCCCCTAGCGGATAAAAAAGACGCGTCAGTTGATAGAAAACGCGAAGCGTCTTTTTTACTAACGATACTTTTAATTCAATGCCGGCTATAAAAATCCTGCTCTTGCCCTAAATTCTCTGATTGCAATATTTGGTTAAAGACTAAATAGAGCAAAACAACGGGCGGAGTTTCCTCCACCCGCTGTTTCGTGCTATTTAGCGTAATCTACTGCTCTTGTTTCTCGAATCACGGTTACTTTAATCTGACCAGGATACTCAAGGTTTTCTTCGATTTTTTTCACTATTTCCCTTGCCATGGTCACACTCGCCAAATCGTCCACACGCTCAGGCTTAACCATGATACGAACTTCACGTCCGGCTTGAATCGCATAAGCCTTGTCCACACCATCAAGTGACTCCGCGATTCCTTCCAGTTTCTCAAGGCGTTTAATATAGGTTTCCAGAGTTTCGCGCCGAGCCCCCGGCCTTGCAGCCGATACAGCATCTCCCGCCTGAATTAACACTGCCTCAAGTGTAAGAAATTCCTCATCTCCGTGATGGGCGGCAATGGCATTGACAATCTCTCGAGACTCTTTATACTTTTTAGCTAAGTCGCCACCGATAGTAACATGTGGCCCTTCCACCTCATGATCCACTGCTTTTCCAATATCATGGAGCAACCCGGCCCGCTTAGCAAACTGAATGTCAAGACCAAGCTCTGCCGCCATGGCCCCGGCAAGATGTGCCACTTCGATGGAATGTTTAAGCACATTTTGACCATAGCTTGTGCGGTAGCGCAGACGACCAAGCAATTTGACTAACTCGGGATGCAAGCCATGAACACCGGCTTCAAAAGTGGCAGCCTCCCCTTCTTCGCGAATACGCACATCCACTTCCTGACGGGCTTTATCGACCATTTCCTCGATGCGAGCCGGATGGATTCGACCGTCAACCACCAGTTTTTCCAAGGCTATCCTAGCCACTTCGCGACGAATGGGGTCAAAGCCTGACAAGATAACGGCTTCCGGTGTATCATCAATAATCAGATCAATCCCGGTAAGCGTTTCAAGGGTACGGATATTCCGACCTTCGCGGCCGATAATCCTTCCCTTCATTTCATCATTGGGCAAGGAAACGACGGAAACAGTCGTTTCTGAAACATGGTCAGCAGCAAACTTCTGAATTGCATATGTGATAATATGCCGAGCCCTTTTCTCTGCATCCTCTTTGGCCTGACTTTCCAGGTCCTTAATCATCATCGCCATTTCATATTTAACTTCTTCTCGGACACGAGAGAGCAAAAGTTCTTTAGCTTCATCAAGCGTCATGTTAGATAGGCGTTCCAATTCCGCAGATTGTTGCCTAACAATTTCTTCCGCTTTCTCGCGTACAGCACCAATTTCCAGTTCTTTATTTCTCAAATCTTCTTCTTTGCGTTCTATTGAAGCCGTCTTTTTATCCAAAGATTCTTCTTTCTGTATTAACCGCCGTTCCGTCCGTTGAAATTCTGCTCGCCGTTCACGGCTCTCCTGCTCCAAATCCTTGCGGAGTTTGTGCACTTCTTCCTTAGCCTCAACAATTTTTTCCCTTTTAACTGCTTGTGCCTGCTTTTCAGCCTCATCCAATAAATTTTTCGCTGCTTCCTCCGCAGAACCTACTTTGCTTTCCGCCAATTGCCTACGGACAAAATACCCTCCGGCAGCAGACAACGCAGCTGTAAATAAAACAATAAGGACAACTGTGATAATATTCAAGTAATTTTCACCTCCTAAATTCATTTTTTAGAATAAACAAAAATAGCTGTGTGGGCACACAGCTATAAAGAGACATATACGAATCTTAACTGGTTCGTACCAAAAATATCATTTTTTTACCCAGTAAAAGATATATATGATTAGGCTACCAGCCATTCACTCTTTATCATACCCACACAAATGTTTTTCCTGCCTCAAATTGTATCTTTTTTATTGCCTTATGTCAAGATAAGCAAAAAATTCCTTGTTTACGTTAAAATTTCTTGTTGGACAGCATAGCGAGCCGCATTCCCGGTAAAGCCACGAGCTTGCAGCTTTCTCAGCGTCTGATGCGGGCAAGCTACGCCATCTCCTTTAATTATCCGCACAAAATGCAACGCTTCTTCCCGCTCTCGCTCCGGCGGGTAGAGATCACAAAGCACCTGGCTGACCAAAGAACGCTCTATCCCAGCAGCGCAAAGCTTTGCCTGAAAATACAGCTGACCGCGCGGCTTTTGTTCCAGTCGCACGGCAATGTAATTTTCACTAAAGACACGATCATTAAGATATCCTGCCTCCTGCAGTTCGGCAACTACTTGCTCAATCAAAGCTGGAACTGCACCTTTCTTCTGGAGGTAAATGACTACTTGCTGAGAAGTGCGCGTGCGGATAGCCAACATTTTATAAGCCAAGCTCCGTATTTGCTTTAACGTCAAACCGCTGCTCATGTTAATGTCGGCTCCGCTGAAACTTTAGCTACGGGTAAACAATGTGCTTCACGGATTTTACGGTCTATGGTGGAGGCAATTTCTTTGTTTTCTTTCAGAAACACGCGCGCATTTTCACGTCCCTGGCCCATTCTTTCATCACCAAAGGAAAACCAGGCACCACTTTTTTGAATCAGATCCATCTCGCAACCTAAATCCAGCAAAGTTCCCTCACTTGAGATTCCCTCGCCGTAAACAATGTCAAAATCGGCCTGTTTAAAGGGCGGAGCTACCTTATTTTTTACTACTTTGACACGGGTACGGTTTCCAACAGCTTCATTGCCCTGCTTTAGTGTCTCTATCCGGCGCACATCAATGCGAACAGAAGCGTAAAACTTCAAGGCCCGGCCGCCTGGAGTCACCTCCGGACTACCAAACATGACTCCTACCTTTTCCCGAATCTGATTAATAAAAATAGCAGTCGTATTTGATTTGGAAATGGCTCCAGAAAGCTTGCGTAAAGCCTGAGACATCAGCCGTGCCTGTAAGCCTACGTGGGAATCACCCATCTCACCGTCAAGCTCAGCTTTAGGTACCAACGCTGCTACAGAGTCGATTACAAGCACATCTATAGCGCCGCTGCGCACAAGTGATTCTGCAATTTCGAGCGCCTGTTCCCCGGTGTCAGGTTGAGAAACCAAAAGTTCATCAATATTCACGCCAAGTTTACGTGCGTAGAGCGGATCGAGCGCATGTTCTGCGTCAATAAAAGCAGCAAAACCGCCTGTTTTTTGTGCCTCCGCTATCACATGAAGTGCTACCGTAGTCTTCCCGGATGATTCCGGACCATAAATTTCAATAACCCGTCCACGAGGGAAACCGCCCACCCCCAGAGCAATGTCTAAAGCAAGCGAACCGCTCGGAATTACAGACAAGTTCATCCGCTCCGCAGAATCACCTAGTTTCATCACCGAGCCCTTCCCAAACTGCTTTTCAATCTGTAACAAGGCCATTTCCAGAGCCTTTTTCTTCTCCAGCAAAACAGATCCCTCCCCACCAAACATTTGTTCCCTTTTGTAAAATTCGCTTTGAAAACTCAAATTCCTGCAGGATTCCAAAAATTTTTTTTACTCTTGTAATTCTTCTGTCTCTGCCCCTGCAAGACCAAACATGTGTCTTTCTAGGGAAAAACCGCTTCTCAATTTAAAAACACGGATCACATCCGCAGCTCTTAAAAACAGTTCGCCGCCTGTCTGCCGCCCAAAGTGAAGCAGAACTAATGAATAAGGTGTTTCTTCTCTTACTTGCAGGCCACGAATTCCTGAAGCGCCGGTGGTGCCTGCGTTAATCATTACTGAATCTCCCCGTTCCTTAATCGAAAACTGGTGGGTATGTCCCGTTAGTACCACCTGCACCCGGTTTAAAAAACTCTCCGCAATCCGTGGATGATGGACTGCCACCACATGCGGCAGTCGTTCTGCTTCGTCAAGGACACGGTGCAAGCGAGCTGCGTACTCATTTAAAATAGCGTCTGCTGCCACAACCATACCCATATCTTTTGCTGAAGGATCGGCAATTCCCGCAACTCGCAGCCCAAGCACTTCTATCTGTTTTTCCTCCAGCACAATAACATTGTCTATTTCCTGCAGACGGGCAATCACATTGGGAGAATCATGATTTCCTGGCACAAAAATATAGGGAATGCCAAAGTGCTCTATAGGTGAAGCTAAGCCGGCTTCAATATCGGTGCCAAAGTCAGTGATATCTCCCGTATCAATTACCAGATCGACGGCAAAGGTCTCAACAACCTGTGCAAGAAAGTCCATCCCGGCTGGATTGTTATGTAAATCAGAAACATGAACGACTTTCAGATCACCTTCAACAGTACCCAGCGGCTCCAACTGCTCTATCTGTTCAAAAAGCACGCTCATATTAGCAGCAATCAATTCCAGCTGCTCCCCCAGAGAACGAACGCGGAGGAGGCTTTCCTCCAGCAAGCCGAAGATCCACGGTGCAGCTTTAAGAATTCCTTCAAATTCAGGATTCATAAAAGCCATGGGCTCAAAAGTGGCGTATGAAAGCGCGAGCAGACTGCCCAAGATTATCATGCCAATTAGACCTGCGAGCAGAATCTTCTTTCTGTTCCGCTCGCCAAAAATAAGGGGACCTGTTGCGCCGCCAAGAAATGCCAAGAATAGCAGGCGCACAAGAAAGATATTTATCTCTCTGCGCGTCTTGGACCGCAGATCATCTAGATAAGCCGGGTCTTCCACCTTTTCCAACAGCAGCCGTAGCTGGGCCAGGTCGACATTTAGCAGCCTTGCTCTCAGCATCAGTGGCGAAAAGTGAGTTTGTGCCCGTACAATCCCTAGGGGAGGAACTTCCAATTGAGTATAGCCATGGTCGAAAATCAGTAGGGAGAATTCAATCTGGAAAGCATCCAGTACAGCCGTATGGCTGCCTAGCAGGCTGACAAAAGCCAACATGCTGATAACGGCTAGCAAAACTAAAATCACTGTGGCTTTCTGGCTTCTCAGAAACAAAAGATCACCCGTTTATATCCAATAAATACAGGCGCAGCATATTTAACGCTGCCATTACAGCCCGTTCCTTTATAGTCTCCCTGTTGCCAATGAAATTAAACTTACGGCAAGAAATACCTTCAGCTTTAGCTATAGCGATAAAGACTAAACCCACAGGTTTTTCTGCAGTTCCACCAGTCGGACCAGCCACTCCGGTTATGGCTAGTGCAAAATCACAGGAACTTCGTCTTCGCAAATTCTCCGCCATTTTACGCGCAACTTCCTCGGAGACAGCCCCATGTTTTTCGATCAGCTCCGGCTGCACTCCTAAAAGCTCTGTTTTTGAACGGTTGCTGTAGACCACTTGTCCCTGCATGAAATAAGCTGAACTGCCTGAAACATTAGTCAACATGTGTGCCAGCAGTCCACCTGTACAAGATTCTGCCACAGCAATAGTCTGATTTCTCTTAAACAACAGACCGGCTACCGCACCGGCCATGCTTTCCTCGTCGCGGGCAAATACTGTTTCGCCTAGTCGCGTCAACAGTTTGGCCTCTGTCGCATCTAAAAGTTTTTGTGCCTGTCCTCTAGTGGCAGCCTTTGCCGTTAATCGCAGATGGACTTCAACATCTTTTGCTAATGGAGCAATAGTAGGGTTGGTCTGGTTAGCAACCAAATCAGCTATTCGTTCCTCCATAGCAGACTCTCCCAAACCAGTTATTTTCAAAACACGGGAGAGGATCACACCGTCTTTTTCAGGCAGCAGCGGCAACACCTGAGCTGTAAACATAGGCATTAGTTCACGGGGAGGCCCCGGCAGTAAAACCACAATTTTACCCCCGTGTTCCAGCCAAATTCCTGGGGCTGTGCCATGGTCGTTGATTAACAGTCTGGCTCCCCTAGGAATTAGCGCCTGCTTATAGTTATTGTCTGTCATTACTCGTTCCAGCCTAGCGAAGATGCGCTCCAGCTCTTCTGTCCATGCCTCATCCTTTTCCAGCGCCAAATTCAGTACTTCTGCCACCGTCTCCTTAGTAAGGTCATCCATGGTGGGCCCCAGTCCTCCGGAAAATATGATCAGGTCAGCACGTGTTAGAGCTATGCTAAACGTCTCTGCCAGGCGAGCCGGATTATCGCCTACCACCGTATGCCAATAGACATTGATTCCTTTTTCAGCCAACTTCTCTGAAAGGAAACGAGCGTTAGTGTTGGCAATTTGTCCAAGCAAAAGCTCTGTTCCCACCGCAATAATTTCAGTCTTCATCCCCACGCCTCTTTTCTTAGCTCATGGCTTTCTGAATAATCCCGCCACCCAGCACGTCGTCGCCAATGTAAAACACTACCGACTGGCCCGGCGTCACGGCTCGTTCCGGCTCGTCAAAATTTAACCTAACCCGTCCATTTCCTAAGGGTAAGAGTGTAGCTGGCACCTCTTTGGCATGATAACGGATCTTTGCTGTCACACGCGTTGCTTCTGTCAGTTGGGGCCGTAAAATAAAATTCAAATCATCGGCAATCAGTGCCGATGAAAACACGTCCTGATCACTGCCTACAAATAAAGTATTGTTTTCCGCATCCAAGGATACCACAAAGAGGGGGCGGCCGACCGCCAAGCCCAGTCCCTTGCGCTGCCCGACCGTATAGTTAGCCAAGCCCCGGTGCGTACCCAGCAGGTTGCCCGCAACGTCTTTAATCGGGCCAGATTTCTGTTCCAGCTTAATTTCTTCGCGCAGAAAGCGCTTATAGTCATCATCTGGAATAAAACAGATTTCTTGACTGTCAGGCTTATCGGCCACAGACAACCCATATGCGGCCGCCATCCCCCGCACTTCGCTTTTCAAAAATTTCCCCAACGGAAACAAGGTGTGCGCCAGTTGCTCTTGAGTCAGATTATACAGTGCATACGTCTGGTCTTTACCAACATCCCGAGCTTTTTTTAAACGATAGCACCCGAGTGTTTGATCATCTTCAATCCTGGCGTAATGACCGGTAGCAAGATACCAGGCTTCCAGTTCAAACGCTCTCTTTAAAAGCAAATTAAACTTCATGTAGCGATTGCAAGCAATACACGGATTTGGCGTGTGCCCGCGCCGGTATTCCTCCACAAAATAGTTAACCACCTGCAAACGAAATGGCTCCTTAAAATTTAAAGCATAAAACGGAATAGCCATTTTCTCAGCCACGCGGCGGGCGTCATCAACCGCCGAGAGCGAGCAACAGCCACGCCCGGCTTCTTTGGCACCTTCCTCAAAGTTAGGCGATGCCCATAGCCTCATAGTGACGCCAATAACATCATATCCCTGCTCCTTCAATAATGCAGCGCAGAGTGAACTGTCCACTCCGCCGCTCATCGCCACAAGCACTCGCTTGTTCTTTTTCATAGCGAATCCGCCTCCAACCCGACTCTCTTCCGAAGTACTGGCAGCATGACGTCGTCTACCCTCTCAGCGCAGACAGCTTCCGCCTAGCTTGCAAATACAGGCCGCATTCCACCCGTTTTTTATGAAGCGCACAGCCTAAGGCATAAGGTACTGACAAATCACGATTGATCGCCCAAGCCGCTGCGTGGCAGCCGCCGCCGCAAAAGAAGCGGGCAAAACAAAGCCGACATGCTTCCTTGTCAGCATGATCTACAGCAGCAAAACGCTCCAGCACCTGCCGATTTACTTCACTATTAACATCGCCCACGCAAAACGCTTCCTCCCCGACAAACTGGTGGCAGGGATAAAGTTTCCCTTCCGGCGTAACTGCCAGATATGCCGCGCCGGCACCGCAACCCATAGCCCGCTTCTTAGCACAGGGTCCTTGGTCCAAATCCAGTTCAAAATGAAAAAAGTGAACCTTCTTGCCCTTAACCTCTCGTTCCCAAAGCATGGCAACCAACTGCTCATACTCGGCAAAGAGCAACGGCAAATCATCGTGCTGCAGCGCTTCATCGGTTTCCGGCGACAAAACAGCAGGCTCCAGCGAAATCCGCTCAAAGCCTTGGTCAATCATTGCCTGAACATCATTCGTAAAGTCCGGATTATGGCGTGTATAAGTTCCACGTAAGTAATAATTTTCGCCGCCCCGTCCAGACACTAACGTTTTACAATTTTGCAACACTTGCTGCCAACTGCCACCACCACCAAGTGTTTTACGCATCCGGTCGTGTACCTCTTCACGCCCGTCCAAAGAGAGTACAATACTTACATTTTCCCGATTTAAATATTCCCGTACTTCTGACGTAATCAGCAGCGCGTTGCTAGTCACAGTAAATTTTAAAATTTTGCCAAGCGACTCCCCTCGTTGCCTAGCATAATCGACCGTATCTTTTAAAACTTGAAAATTCAGGAGAGGCTCTCCGCCGAAAAAATCTATTTCACAATGTTTTCTGCCCTGACTGGCCGCAAACAGAAAATCCACAGCTTTTTTTGCAACATCAAAAGACATTAGTCCCCGTTTTCCTCCGTAATAGCCGGCCCCGGCAAAGCAATAGCGACAACGCAGATTGCAATCGTGCGCTAAATGCAAACAGAGCGCTTTTACAACACCGTCAAATGAAAGTTCCAATGCTCTAGGTGCGCTAAAGAGCAAACCTTTTTCCCGCAGTTCAACTATCTCCCTAAAAACCTGTCGCCCATCATCTGCTCCAAAATTCAAGCTAAGCTCAGCCTCCACCTCAAGTGGCTCTCTGCCCAGCGCAAGCTGCTGCAAAGCCCAATAGGCAGCGCTATCTAGCAGATGCAATGCACCGCTCTCCACATCTAAGGCCAACTTTAGCCCATGCATTTCAAATGTATGTATCATCTAATATCCTCTTTCTCAGCTGCTTTTCACTGCAGTTACCTACAAGAAAAACGCTTCGCGCTTTATCTAAAGATGCGTTTTTCTTGTCCGCTAGGGGCTGCCGCCCCTTCGGCGGAACTTCGTTCCTGAGCACCCCGCAAGAGTAAGGGGCACGCCCCTTACAAACCC
>JAGXTN010000114.1 GCA_018333455.1 Dethiobacter sp.
GTAGGGGCGGGTTTCAAACCCGCCCTAGCAGATGGTAGGGGCTATTTTCAGGGTAGGCAACGGGGGTTAATCATCTCAGGGAGGCAAGACGTGTGGAGAGAGAAATTAGGTTGCTGGAATTTGATAAGATTCGCGCTTTCCTGTCAGCGCAGGCGGTTACGGCAATGGGTAAAGAGTTGGCTGATGATTTGCTACCTACAGACGATCCTCTACTGGCGGAGCGTTGGCAGAAAGAAACTAGTGAGGCGGTTTCATTGTTGACACGTCGCCAGCTAGAGTTAGAAGTTATCGGTGATCTGCGCCGCTTATTGGAGTATGCTGCCCGCGGCAGCATACTTGGCGAAGAGCAGTTGCTGTCTGTCGTTAACTTACTAAATGCCGTCGCCAAGCTGAAACTCTATTTTAAAGAAACGGCTGATTTCCCAATTCTGGCAGGGCTGGTGGAAAGAATGGACGCACTGCCACTGCTACGGGAAGAATTAAAACGTTGCTTGCATGAGGACGGACGGCTGCGTGACGATGCGAGTCCGGAACTCCTGCGGTTGAGGCGTGCGATTACTGCGGGAGAAAGGGATTTGCGTGAACGGTTCGACAAGTTCGTCAAAAACCCGCTTCAGCAGAAATTTTTACAGGAAAATCTAATTACGGTGCGCGGGGATCGTTTAGTAATCCCTGTGCGGCAGGAATATCGGGCACAAGTGCCTGGCGTAGTACATGATCAATCTTCGAGCGGAGCCACCCTGTTTATAGAGCCGATGTGGGCGGTAGATGCCAATAATAAGCTGACAGTGAACAGGCGACTGCAGGAGCGGGAACGGGAAAGTATTTTAACGCGGCTGTCTCAGTGGGTCGGCGCTGAGCAAGCCGCACTCCAGCTCTCTTTAAACTTCTACGGCGAATGTGACTTTATCCGAGCCAAGGGCAAACTCAGCTTGGCACAGAATGCTGTAGAGCCCAGCTTAAATAGTCGCGGATTTATTAAGCTTAATGCCGGCAGACATCCTCTTCTGAGCGGTGAGGTGGTCCCCATTTCGTTGGAAATGGGAGAGTGCTTGCGTACACTGGTGATCACTGGCCCCAACACCGGCGGTAAGACTGTGACGTTGAAGACGGTTGGTCTGCTAACGCTAATGGCCCAAAGCGGCCTGCATGTACCGGCACATGCAGGGACTGAGTTGGCCGTCTTCCCTTGGGTTTTTGCAGACATTGGGGACGAGCAGGACATCAGCCAGTCACTCTCCACATTTTCTGGGCATTTGAGGAATATTATAGAAATAATCGGCAACCTTGCTCCAGGCTCACTGGTCCTTTTGGATGAGGTGGGGGCAGGAACTGACCCTACTGAAGGCGCCGGTTTAGCAATGGCTATTTTAGAGTACTTGCATAATGCGGGTGCAGTGACTGTGGCTACCACACATTACAGCCAGTTAAAGGCATTTGCTTATCTCACAAAGGGAATGGAGAATGCATCGGTTGCTTTTGACGTGGCCACGCTGCGGCCTACCTACCAGTTGCTCGTAGGCGTGCCTGGGGTGAGCAATGCTTTTAATATTGCGCGCCGCTTAGGGCTGCCGGAGGAGATTATTCGCCGCGGCCATGATTTTCTTTCTAATGAGGAAGTGCGTTTTGAAGAGACTGTGGCAGATCTTGTGGCAGACCGGCGTATGATGGAGTTGGCTTCTAGCCAAGCCCAGGACGATAGAAATCGGGCAAATCTCTTGTTTCTGCAAGCTAAAGCAGAGAAAGAAGAGTTGGCTAAGAAAAAAGCAGATATTTTGGAGACTGCTCGCCGGGAAGTACAGGAAACCATTATTAGAGCAAAGCGCGAAGCCCAGCAGCTATTAAAGGATTTGCGCAGAAAGGTTAAAGCAGACAGGCCGATTCTGCCCACGGAAATTGATCTTGCCACAGAAAAACTGCAGGAACTGGAAGGAGTCTTGGAAGACTTGGTCTTACCGGTGAGCACAGAAAAACGGTTGGCACCGGCAGAACTGACAAGCGGAATGGATGTCTATGTTCATAGCTTAGGACAGCATGGAACCGTAGTGCACAGAAGCGAGCGGCAAGTTCAGGTTCAGATGGGGGCGATAAGAGTGCAGGTGGAAGCTAGCGACCTTTCACTTAGCCAACCATCTAGAAGGCAGGATAACCGGCAATCGGCAGCACCTATGCCGGTCGGACGAAGTTTTTTGTCCCGGGAGTTAGATCTGCGGGGACTTACGCTTGATGAGGCGGAAATTAAAGTAGATGATTACTTGGCGGAAGCGGCTGTGGCCGGGCTGCATGAAGTACGTCTTATCCATGGGAAAGGGACTGGTAGGTTGCGGGCCGGACTTAAACAGTTTTTACAAGGTCATGGCTCAGTTGAGTCTATGCGTATAGGGCAACCTAATGAAGGTGGCACAGGTGCAACGGTAGTTAAATTAAAATAAAAAATGACTATTCATTTTGCTCAGGAGCACTTCCCAAACGAACAAATGTTTGGTATAATTGAGACAAACATAGGTTCGGAGGCGATTCCCCATGGCAAACCAAGAC
>JAGXTN010000104.1 GCA_018333455.1 Dethiobacter sp.
GTTGTTTTGGGTTGTGGGCGAAGCCCGCTTAAAAACAATCAAGCCCAACTATTATCATATGAAATATTTATCCTCCTGCCATTGGGCAGGGTTGTTAATAATGTATTCTCTGATTTTCTGCAATTCTTGTTCATTTCTTACGATATGCTCATGGTATCCACGTTGCCAGATACGTTTATTAAATAGCGGATATATATTATTTTTCACACCATGGATATATTCAATAGTCGTGTACCTTTTGAACGATTGTATGATTGTCGACAAATTCGCTGTAGGGGCGGATTCTATATCCGCCCATTGTATTTGAATAATCCCATGGAAATGATTTGGCATGAAGATATATTCATGGAACACTACATTTTTAAATTCATTTTGCATATTGCAATAAATCTTTTCTATCATCATACCGGCATTACTTAATATCGTCTCAGACCGGGCGGATATGGAATCCGCCCCTACAATCTGACCAAATATTTTTTCTCTGTTCTGTGTACATATCGTCACAAAATAATACCCTGTCTGTGAATAATCGTAATCCTTTAATCGGATTGTTTTCCTCCGTGGTAAATCAATTGCCACTATATCACCTGTTCTGTAGGGCGGTATTACATCCAAAAAAATCTACACCTAATTCAGCCTTAGCTGACAGGGTAAGCAAGTAACCCGGTCTCCGAAAAAAGCAGGCTGCAATCAATACTGGCAAGATGGGCAAAATCCGGCTCAGTTTTTATTGCTGCACCCTTTTCATCTTTCTCTGGCGGAAACCCGTATTTTTCCGCCTCACAAATCGGTGGCTCAAGGCCTCGACGTCTCCTAAAAAATGCTTCCGCTACCTGGGGGAAAATAGCATAAGAAAGCACATCTTCTTCGCTCTCCGCCAGTGCGGCAATTTCCTTTGCGGCATCGCCCATTTGTGGTGAGAGCAAGTCTGCGGGACGAGTATCGATGGGTGCGCCAGCTCCCAGCACTTTCTGCTGAAGCAGCAGGCTAAGCGGTGCAGGTGGACGACCATAGAGGCCGCGCACATAGTTCTTCACTTCCGTAGAAATCAATTTATAGCGTTCTCCCAAGAGAACATTGACTACCGCCTGACTGCCTACGATCTGGGAAGTGGGTGTTACAAGCGGCGGAAAGCCCAGATCCTCCCTGACCCGTGGAACCTCTTTAAGGACCTCCGGCAGCAGGTGATTAGCTTTTTGCTGAGCCAGCTGAGACGCCAAGTTGGAGATCATCCCCCCCGGAATCTGGTAGTTGAGCACATTTGTGTCCACACCCAAGGCAATATCCAGCGGAATATAGTAGTTTTTACGAACGTCCTTAAAAAATTCACTAGCCTCTGACAATAACGTTAAACTCAGGCCTGTATCATACGGAGTCCCCTGCAGTGCGGCTACCATGCTTTCGGTAGGCGGCTGTGATGTGCCCAGCGCCAGCGGGGAACAGGCGGTATCTAGCACATCAACGCCGGCTTCGACAGCCTTCAGGTATGCCATGGAGGCCATGCCGCTGGTGTAGTGACAATGGAGCTGAATTGGCACGCCTACCGTTTTTAGGCTGGTGACCAACTTATAGGAATCATACGGTGAGATCAGGCCTGCCATATCTTTAATAGCAATTGAATCGGCTCCTAAGTCAACCAGTTGCTGAGCTAAGCCGACAAAATAATCCAAATGATGCACAGGCGAAAGAGTATAGGCTAGTGTGGCCTGAGCATGTGCTCCTGCTTGGCGTGTTACAGCCAGGGCTTTACTCATATTGCGCACATCGTTTAAAGCATCAAAGATGCGGATAATATCAATTCCGCTGGCAACAGCTTTTTTAATAAATGCCTCGACCACATCGTCGGCATAGTGGCGGTAACCCACCAAGTTTTGCCCGCGTAGCAACATCTGCAACTTGGTAGTTTTAATCGCGCTCCGCAGTTTACGCAAACGCTCCCAGGGGTCTTCATCCAAAAAACGCATACAGCTGTCAAATGTAGCTCCACCCCAAACTTCCATAGAGTGAAAACCGATTTTATCCATCAATTCTGCAATCACCAGCATATGCTCGGTCTTCATGCGGGTAGCCATCAATGACTGGTGAGCATCTCGAAAAGACGTGTCAGTAATTTTCACACGTTTTTTTTCGCTCATCGGCTCTCCTCCTCTTTAAAAGTGGCAGACAATTCACTTGTATTGCCAATATATCATTTAAGCATTCCTTTTTCAATACTATCCAGCTTATCTGCGCGCCCATGCCGCCGCTTGCTCGCCGGCAATCAGGCCGGTTATGATCGCTTCGCTGAAAACAAGGCTGCTAATCGCTCTGCTTCCATGTAACCCTGCGGTGATCTCACCGGCTGCATAAAGCCCCCCTACCGCCCCATCTGCTGCCAACACCCTCATTTGCCTGTCAACTACCAGTCCGCCTGGTGTCAGTGCCACCGTTGCTGCCACCGCCACAAAATAGGGAGCAGTAAGCTCCCCGACTAAAGCAGCCGTCTTCTCAAGCTCTAGGCCTAGTCCGCTCGCTAAGAATTGTATTTCCTCAAGCTGATTAAAGCTTCGCCCTGTCTGCGGCGTTTGTGAGCCATGAATAATAAATAGCCTGCCCCCGGCGTCAATGATCGTTTGGGCCAGGTCGTCTCCGGGCGCAACCTGCTCCCCTCTGGCGTTAAGAACTACGGCAGCGGGCAACACTGCTTGGCTAACAGGTTCTCCTGCCGGCAAAAAAACCGGGAGCAGTGTGATGCTGTCCAAATAACTAGTCTTTGCGCCTACAGCCATAGCCAGCAGCAACCCGGTGCCTTGATGGCCCCCTTCCAATCTGGGTGTCACTTCGCTGATTCCAGCCAATTCTTCAAGCAGTACTTGATTAGCCCCGTAGCCCCCGTCTGCTAAGATTATGGCTGGAGCAAATATTTTTAATTGTTCGCCTTCTGCAGACTGCACAACCAGCCCCTGCACCTTGCCGTTTTCAACGAGCAACTTTACGGGCTGCAAGCTGCTGCTAGATTCAACTACGCTGACTGCCACTTGCTCAAAGAGTGCCTGGGTTACAAATTGAGCTGCTTCTCCCTGTTTTGGCAAAAGCAGCCCTGGATTGCTTTCCGGTTCGGCAAACACGGAAAAGGGCATCCCTGTTTTTGTTTCTAACCATGCCAGGCTTACGCTGCTGCGTTCACTGAAACTTAAAATCAGACTAGCGTCTCCCGTTTCCTGAGTGCGCTGGTAAATGGCCTCGGCCATAGTTTCTGTTGAATAATCCAGCTCAGCCTCTTGCTGGGCCGGAGCGCCGGAAACCCAAAAAGCCGGACTAAAAGCGGGAAAACCACCTTTGTCTGGCTCATCTTGGTAAAGATAAAAAACGTCCACTCCTGCTTCTGCCGCAGAGAGAGCTGCGGTCGCACCGGTAATACCGCTGCCCAACACAATCACATCCACACTTCGCGGCAGCGGTGGGTACTGATCAACGCTGCGCTGCAGAGAAAAGCGACCCAGCAAAAAGACGATCACCGCTGACAGAATTAAGAACTGCAAGAATGGTACGGCTCCTATTTTTTTTCTTCCAGGCATGAGCTCACCTGCTTATACTTCGTTTTCCTCCGCCATTACACGGGCAATGCTTACCACTCTGTCATCCTTATCCAAGCGGATTAAGGTTACGCCCTGGGTGTGGCGTCCCTGCTGCGAGATTTTAGTAACATCTTGGCGAATAACGACGCCACGAGCTGTAATGATCATCACTTCATCACCGGGGCGGGTTAGTTTTACGCCCATAACAGGCCCATTTTTATCTAAAACACGGATGGTATAAATTCCCTTGCCGCCCCTGCTCTGGACGCGATACTCTGAGAAGGGGGTACGTTTGCCAAAACCGTGTTCTGTTACGACAAGCAGTTCTGCTTCGCGTTCCCTTTCCGGCGAGACTACTTCAAGAGCCATTACTTTGTCGTCTTTTTTCAAGCTTATCCCACGTACGCCCCGGGTTGCCCTGCCCATGGCGCGAACGTCTTTCTCTGAAAAGCGAATGGCTAAACCGTTATGGGTGACTAGCGCCACTGCATGTTTGCCGTCTGTCAGTCTCACATCAATCAACTCGTCGGCCTCTTCCAGGGAGACTGCGATCAGTCCTCCTTTGCGGGCATTAGAAAACTCCTCCAAGGGAGTTTTCTTCACATAACCGCGACGCGTAGCCATAAACAGGTACTGCCCTGCCGAAAAATCTTTAACCGGGATCACAGCAGTAACCAATTCCCCTGGTTCGACCGCCAAGAGGTTGATTATTGCTGTCCCTCTTGCCTGACGGCCTGCCTCAGGGATTTCAAACACTTTCCGCCTAAACATTCTCCCCCGGTTAGTAAAGCAACATAAATAATCATGGGTTGATGCCACAAAGACATGTTCTACAAAATCGTCGCCTTTTGTTGACATCGCCGTGACGCCGCGTCCGCCACGCCGCTGCACCCGATAGGTAGTTACGGGCAGCCTTTTAATATACCCGTTGTGAGTCAGTGTAACTACCATATCTTCCTGTGCAATCAGATCCTCCACACAAAAATCATCTTCATGGTCTACAATTTGTGTGCGGCGGTCATCCCCGTATTTAGCACGAATTGCTGCCAACTCGTCTTTAATAATTTGGTGGATAAGCCGTTCATTAAGCAAAATTTCGTTGTAATAAGCAATCTTTTTGATCAATTCCAGATATTCGGCTTCCAATTTTTCGCGCTCCAGGCCGGTGAGCCTTTGTAGACGCATATCGAGAATAGCTTGAGCCTGAAGCTGGCTAAGACTGAATTTTTCCATCAAGGCTACCCGTGCTTCCTCGGTCGTGCGGGAAGCGCGAATTAACTTAATCACCGCATCTAAATGACTAAGGGCTATGCGCAATCCTTCCAAGATGTGGGCGCGTTCCTCCGCCTTGCGCAGATCATGCCGGGTTCTTCTCGTTATCACCTCTTCTTGATGCTGCAAATAGCATGTCAACATCTCTCGCAGCTTGAGCACCCGGGGCTTGTTATCTACTAAAGCAAGCATAATAATCCCAAATGTTTGTTGCAGTTGCGTAAACTTAAACAACTGATTAAGCAACACTTGGGGATTAGTTTCCCTTTTCAGTTCCAGTACCATCCGCATACCGTTCCGGTCCGACTCATCACGCAAGTCTGTAATCCCTTCCAGTTTTTTTTCACGGACAAGCACGGCTATTGCTTCAATTGTTTTCGCTTTATTTACCTGAAAGGGTAATTCCGTAACCACAATACGGGATTTCCCGTTTTCCATCCTTTCGATCTGGGTAATAGCGCGGATTTTGATAATACCCCTTCCGGTTCTGTACGCGGTGCGAATCCCCTCGCGTCCCAAAATCAAGCCTCCCGTCGGAAAGTCCGGCCCGCTTATCCGCTGAAAAATAGCTAAATCATCGCACTCCGGGTTATCAATGATGTGTACCAGGGCATCGACCACTTCCCGCAAGTTATGGGGCGGGATATTGGTGGCCATTCCCACAGCAATACCGGTAGAACCATTTAGGAGCAGATTAGGGAAACGGGACGGCAAGACGACCGGCTCTTCCAGCGTATCATCAAAGTTGGCTCTAAAATCCACCGTCTCTTTCTGCAGATCGGAGAGCATTTCCACAGTTATTTTTGCCATCCTAGCCTCTGTGTAACGCATGGCTGCCGCCGGGTCTCCGTCCACGGAACCAAAATTGCCATGCCCGTCCACCAGCGGATAGCGGCTGGAAAAATCCTGGGCTAAGCGCACCATGGCGTCATAGACTGCCGTATCACCATGAGGATGATATTTGCCCAAAACTTCTCCTACAAGGCGGGCTGATTTTTTATGAGGTTTATCCGGCCACATGCCTAAATCATGCATTGCATATAAAATGCGGCGGTGGACAGGCTTTAGCCCATCGCGCACATCCGGGAGAGCACGACTGACGATCACACTCATGGCATAATCCAAAAAAGACCCTTTTATTTCTTCATGAATAGGAATTGGAATAATTTTTCCATGTGTAAAATTCATTTGGCATCACCTCCCGATTAAATATCCAGGTTACGGACGTGTTGCGCATATTTTTCGATAAACTCACGTCGCGGTTCCACTTTGTCGCCCATTAAGACGGTAAACATTTCATCTGCCCGAATCGCATCTTCCATTGTCACTCTTAAAATGGTGCGTTTTTCCGGATCCATGGTCGTAGACCACAACTGCTCGGGATTCATTTCACCCAAGCCCTTATAGCGCTGCAAAGAAGTGCCTTCCCGCCCTATTTCCAAGTAAAGTTTTTCCAACTGCTCATCGTTGTAAACGTAATGCTCTTGCTGCCTTTTCTTCAACAGATAAAGTGGGGGCTGGGCAATAAAAACATAGCCTGACTGAATCAATGACTGCATATAGCGGTATAAAAAGGTTAATAGTAATGTGCGGATGTGAGAACCATCAACATCGGCATCTGTCATGATAATAATTTTATGATAGCGAGCCTTTGACAGATCAAAATCGGTGGACACCCCGGTACCAAGAGCTGTAATAATTGTCCGGATTTCTTCGTTAGCCAATATTTTGTCTAACCTGGCTTTTTCCACATTAATAATCTTGCCCTTCAGCGGTAAAATTGCCTGAAAACGGCGGTCACGCCCTTGTTTAGCCGAACCGCCGGCGGAGTCTCCCTCAACCAGATATATTTCACACATCGCTGGGTCACGACTGACACAGTCCGCCAGTTTTCCGGGTAGCGCCGTAATCTCCAAGGCGCTTTTCCGCCGAGCGAGCTCTCTTGCTTTCCGGGCTGCTTCTCGTGCCCTAGCGGCACTGAGACTCTTTTCTATTACCCTCCTTGCGACTGCCGGGTTTTCCTCGAAAAAAGTGCCTAACTCTTCATAGAGAACTGAGTCTACTATGCTCCGCATTTCACTGTTGCCCAGCTTTGTTTTTGTCTGACCCTCAAACTGCGGTTCAAGCAACTTTACGCTGATGATGGCTGTCAGTCCTTCACGAATATCTTCGCCACTCAAATTGCTTTCATTTTCCTTGAGAAGATTGGCTTTGCGGGCATATTCGTTGACTAGTCTCGTCAGCGCTGTTTTAAAGCCCAACTCATGCGTGCCACCCTCATGGGTGCGGATATTATTAGCAAAAGAAAAGACCATTTCATTATAGCCTTCATGGTACTGCATCGCTACTTCCACCTGGCAGCAGTCTTCTTTTTCCTTTTCCAAGTAAATAGCTTTTTTATGGAGAGTCTCCTTATTTTTATTAAGGTACTCCACAAAGGATTTTATCCCGCCTTCATACTTAAATGTTTCACTGACATCCTGTTCTTGACGCTTATCTGTGATCGTAATCCTGATTCCTTTGTTTAAAAATGCCAATTCTCGCAAGCGCTGTGAAAGGATGTCAGCCTCGTAATCCAACGTTTCAAAAATTTCGCCATCAGCTTTGAATGAAACTTTGGTTCCGCTTTTCTCGGTTTCTCCAATTACCTGTAACCCTGTAACCGGCTTGCCTCGTTCAAAACGCATCCAATGTCTTTGTCCGTCACGACTTACCTCCACCTCTAACCACTCTGATAAGGCATTAACTACCGATACTCCCACTCCGTGCAATCCGCCGGAAACTTTATATCCTTCGCCGCCAAACTTGCCGCCGGCATGCAAAACAGTCAACACAACCTCCACGGCAGGCTTTTTCATTTGTTGATGCTCTCCAACCGGAATGCCGCGCCCATCATCGTCCACAGTAATAATATTATCTTTTTCAATAGTTACATAAACATTTTCACAAAACCCGGCTAACGCCTCATCAATACTGTTGTCCACTACCTCAAAGACCAAGTGGTGCAGCCCGCGCGGCCCGGTTGAACCTATATACATACTAGGGCGGCGCCTAACGGCCTCCAGTCCTTCCAGCACTTGTATCTGTGATTCGTCATAATGGTTATTATTTTTTTGGTTACCATTTTTCTCTTCCGACATTATCCTGCCTCCATTCGCCCAGCTAACCCTGACTTAATCAAAAATATTAGCCTGAAATCTTTTTCTCAATGTAATCGGCGCAATAGGTGAATAACTGACAAACTCGCTTGTGACAATAAAAGATTTTACTTCATCCTTACCATGGTCTTCTTTGTTTTTAACAGTCTGCAAAAACTCTTTATTGCATTGTTTATCTTTTATGCGAATATCAAAAATACCGATAATATCCTCTCCTGCCACAACTCTGGAGCTGCCAATATGTAAAAACATCTAACTCCTCCTAAGTTAAATTTTGGTTAATTTTAGTTTGCCCATTATTCTCTGTTTTACAGCAAAGACAAACTTCTTCTCTTTGGGCTGTCACTATCGGCATCCCGCAAACAGAGCATGCCGGATATCCCTGTAGCCTATACCATTGAATTCTTTTTTGCTGGGAAATAAAAAAACTTTTGATTATCTTTTCCAGATCTTGTGTCAACGGAACATTTTCAAACGCTTTTTCTATATTCATCAAAACTTGCCCTTCCAACTGCTGTTCTCGCCAGTTCTCTTTTGTTTCCGGCTTGTCTGCTTGTATAAAAATCGGCTCTTTTCCGCCAACTTGATAGTGAATATTTGTAAGAATGTTTGTTCTTACAGCTTTGTTTAGAGAGCCGACAATTTGTCTTTTTTGTAATAACAAATGCTGCGCCCAGACAGAATCACGCACCCACACAAAAAGAATCCCATTTTCAAACATGATTGCTTTTGCTTTGGCAGCAATCTGCAAGCCTACCACATCAGGCCAGGCATCAATCAGCATTTGCCCTTTAATCTTTTTGGCATTAGGTAGTTTTCTTAATGTTTTAGCAAGCAGTTGCTCTATAGGAATCAATTATAACACCTCGCCGCGGGAAACGGTAAACATTCTGCCGGAATGCTTGAAATTTCCCAGTCTTTCTGCTTCCGTACCGGTAATAAATGTTTGCACCCTTCCTTCTATCGTTTCCACTAAAAACCGTCGGCGATTCTCATCCAACTCAGAAAACACATCATCAAACAATAAAACCGGATATTCCCCAGTTTCTCCCTTCACATACTCCAATTCCGCCAATTTAAGAGCCAGTACCAAAGTTCGCTGCTGTCCTTGAGAGGCATACATTTTTGCATTCTTACCGTTAATAAAAAAGAGAATATCATCTCGGTGGGGACCTACCAATGTTTGACCCCAGCGCACCTCTTCCTGTTTTCTTTCCTCCATGCTTTCCAGAAGTGATTGGCGTATCTGTTCAGGATGAGCACCTTCTTGATAAGTTGGTAAAGATGCATAATTAATCTCTAAGTTTTCACGGCGCCCCGTCAAATTACGATGTACCAACCTAGCTAAAAGACTAATTCTACGAAGCGCCGCCATCCTTTTTGTCAGAATTTTAACCGCCTGTGTAACCAGTTGTTCATTCCAACTTTCCATTTCCTGCGAACCAATTATTTTCTCCCGATATTTTTTTAGTAAAAAATTGCGCTGCCTGACAATCTGTTGATAACGTCCTAATTCAAATTCATATACGGGAGACACTTTAACTATTTCTTCATCCAAGAAACGGCGTCTTCCTTGAGGTTGTCCTTTTACTAGCGTTAGATCTTCAGGAATAAACAAAACGGGAATCAATTGACTTAAGTACTTTCTTCTTTCGATCAGCACACCCTGATTTTTAAATGTTTTTTTTCTCTTTTCTGACTCATAAAAAACTTGCTGTGTCTGTTTTCCAAAACGTTTACTGACTATTCCTGAAACAAAACAATTCTTTTCTCCCCAAAAAACTAATTCACTTTCATTATGTGTTCGAAAAGAAACTCCTGAAGCTAAAAAAGAAATTGCCTCGAGTAAATTCGTTTTACCTTGCCCATTAGCTCCTACAAATAAATTCAGATTTTTATCTAACTCTAATTCAAGTTCAGGATAATTACGAAAATTAATAAGTTTTAGTGCTTCTATTCTCAAAGGACTCTCCTTACGTAGCTCAGATTTTGATTGGCAAAATAAGGTAAAGATAATCATCGTGCAAGGAATCCCTAAGTATACACGGTTTATTTGCACCGGTCAGTTCTATGATACACTTTTCTCCTTCAGAAATTTTCAGCATTTCAATAATAAAACGAGAATTTAGGGATATTTCTACCGCTTCTCCTGTTAGTTCCAATGAAATTTTCTCTTGGTTTTTTCCATATTTTGAAGTAGTTCTTATTACTAAACAATCTTCGCCGATAGAAAGCCGTACTACATTGTTTGTCCCTTCTGACAAAAGCGAAGATCTCTCCACCGCCTGCATAAATTTTAAACAATCAAGAGAAGCGCATCCCGTAAATTCCTTAGGGATTACTCTTTCCACATTAGGAAAAGTCTCTTCCAACAAACGAGAAGTAATCTTTTTGTCTCTGCAACTCAATAATATTTGATTTTGTGTTACAAGAACTTGAATAATTTCCTCTTCTTCTGTAAAAATACGCAGCACTTCTTGTAAATTTCTGGCCGGGACAAGAAATTTACCGGAGTTAACTGTTTTATTAACGCGACAGTTTGTCGTAGCTAGTCTGAAAGTATCTGAAGCAGACAATGTTAATCTTTCGTCCTGAAGTGAAAACAGTAAACCGGTAAAAGCCGGCTTACGTTCATCATTAGAGACGCAAAATAATGTTTGTCGTAATGCTCTGCGAAAATCAGTTACTTTTACATTGAAACTGATTTCAACTGTTTGCGCAGAAAACTGTGTTAAGGAAGGATATTCGTCAGGATTAAAGCCATATAACTGGAACTCAGAATGCCCGCTCACAATCTCAGTAAGATAATTTTCAGGGTTAACCGTTAGCTGCACAGTTTCTCCCGGTAATTTACGCATAATTTCCACTACTTTTGCAGGCAGGACCACTTTGCCTATTTCCTGCTGTTCTATTGGAAATGTGGAACTTATACCTAACTCCAGATTAGTTGCAGAAAGAGTCATACTGTTTGCTTCGCATGTGAAAAGAATTCCTTCGAGCATGGCAAGATTGCTTTTGTTTGGCACTGCTTTAGCCACTATTTGCAAATGTTCCGCTAAGATAGAGCGAGGAATAGAAAGACGCATGATTACTTTTCCTCCAAGACTAAAGATATTTTTAAAAATAGTAGTAAAAGCAGTAGGGGGTGTGGAAACTGTGGATAACGCTGAAAAAATGAGCAGCTGTTTGAGTTTACTCTTGAGGATAAGGCAGTGGATAAAAAAACTTTTTTTCCACTGTTTACACAGCTCTCTTAAAAAACAATTTTAGAAATGTATAAACAAGCGTTTTTTGCTTAACTTATCCACAATTTATTAACACTTGTTGATTTTTCCAATGATCTGTTCGACCGAGGCTTTTAATTGGCGATTATCACGCAGATCGTTATTAATTTTTTTGTGAGCATGCATTACTGTCGTATGGTCACGTCCGCCAAACTCTTCACCTATTTTCGGAAGTGAAGAATCTGTTAATTCACGGGAAAGATACATGGCTATTTGACGAGGTAAAGCGACATTTTGCGTTCTTTTTTTTGCTTTTAATTCTTCAATTTTTAATGAAAAATATTTAGCCGTTTCTTGCTGAATTTTTTCGATAGTAATAAATTTTGGTTTATCAGGTTTTGAAAAAATAGCTTTAAGAGTTTCCTCGGCTAACGCAAGATCAATTTTTCTGTTAGTTAAAGAAGAATAGGCAATAACACGGATAAAAGCGCCTTCCAGTTCCCGAATGTTTGTGACAATATTATTAGCGATATAGCTCATCACATCGTCGTCAATATTTATTTTTTCTGAAAATGATTTTTTTCTTAAGATAGCAATCCTTGTTTCTAAATCTGGTGATTGAATGTCTGTTATTAAACCCCATTCAAAACGCGAACGAAGACGATCTTCTAAAGTAGGGATTTCTTTAGGAGGTCTGTCACTGGAGATAATAATTTGTTTATTGTTTTCATGTAAGGAATTGAAGGTATGGAAAAATTCCTCTTGGGTTTGTTCTTTTCCTGCTAAAAATTGAATATCATCTATGAGTAAAACATCAATATTTCTGTATTTATTCCGGAATTCCACCGTCTTATTATCTCGGATGGAATTAATGAATTCATTAGTAAATTTTTCTGAGGAGATATAGAGAACTCGATAAGTTGGCGTGCTTTCAAGAACATGATGCCCGATAGCATGCATTAAATGCGTCTTACCGAGCCCTACACCGCCATAAATAAAAAGAGGGTTATATGCTCTAGACGGCGCTTCAGAAACAGCCAGCGAGGCAGCGTGAGCAAAACGATTACTGAGACCGATTACAAACGTGTTGAACGTATATTTTGGATTAAGCCAAGAAGAAGAAGCATTAAAGGTTTGTCTCTCGCTTTTCTGAGAATGGTGTAAAGATATCTCTTGCGAAGATGTATCAAAGCTTTCATTTTCGTTAATTCGCGGTGTGATGAAGTGAACCTGATAGTTTTTACTTGAAACATCTTTTAGTGCTTCACTGATTAGACCGGCATAGCGGCCTTGCAACCAGTCCCGCGTAAAATCATTAGGAACACTGATAATTAAGGTATCATCGGTAAGCGATACGGGACGAGTAGTCCTTAACCAAGTTTCAAAACTAGGCTTGGTCATCTTTTTTTCGATTTTGTCAAGGGTGGCCTGCCAAATTTCTAGCAGCTCCTGTTCCATTAGCGAACCTCCTAAAACTATGCGAACACAAACTTGCGCACACGGTTAAATTCATTATGATAAGGGAAAAACAAAGTTATCCACAAAATTTTAAACTTATCCACACAAATTGTGCATAAAAAGCTGAACCAGCCTTGCAAGCACTTTGCGTTATGATTAATTATAAATTTATCCACAAATTAAACAAATGAGTTTTATCCATAAAAAAGTTTTAAAATAAACTCCTATATGTAGAAAAATATGAGAGTAAAGGCAACACCATCTTAACAAAATCTGCTGCATGCTGCAATAGCGATTGTGGATAGATGACTACAAAGCAGGCAATATAAGGCTTTCTCCTGACGAGCAGATATTGACATTAAATATTGAAAAAGTTATAATCTGTTTGAAATAGACAACGAAAGCAATTGGTCAGTTTTTAAGGCAGGAGGTGTTACGGAATTGAAACGGACGTATCAGCCAAAAGTTAGAAAGAGAAAACGGATTCACGGTTTTCTAAGTCGCATGTCGACAGCGGCAGGGCGGTTAGTGATAAAAAGAAGAAGGGCAAAGGGTCGCAAAAAGTTGTCTGCGTAGCTTTCAAAAAAGTTTGAGAGCGGGATTGAGTAGATGAAAAAAGGACGAATAACGAGAAACAGCGAATACCGGCAAGTTTTTGCAAGCGGTGCATCTGTGGTGACACGGGGGCTCGTTTTGTATAGAGTGGAAAATGGTCAGAAGGAAAATCGGGCCGGGTTTGTGGTTAGCAAAAAAAACGGCAATGCAGTGATACGCAATCGTATTAAAAGGTTATGCAAAGAAGCATACCGTTATTATGCAAATGAGCTGACCAAGGGCTATGACTTGGTCTTTATCGCCAGAGCACCGGCAGCAAAATTTGATTTTACGCAGGCCGCCACCGAGATGGAACGTATTTTAAAAAGGGGCGGCCTTTTTAAAGTTATTTCAGGAAAAAACTAGCTTGGAAGTAAAAGGTGATGCAGTGAAATACCTTCTGATGCTTATAGTTTGCCTTTACAGAAAGTATCTTTCGCCGTTTAAAAAAGCAAGTTGCCGTTTTTATCCGACATGTTCCCAATATACGCTAGACGCCCTAGAGCGTTACGGAGCCATCAGCGGAACCTGGCGAGGGCTAAAACGGATATGTCGTTGCCATCCGTTCCATCCCGGCGGTTACGACCCGGTAGAGTGATTTGATTTAGAGGGGGATCAAGTTTGAAACACTGTGATTTTACACACTACCCCCAAAAAGGACACAGCAAAACAGACCACCTGAAAGTGGTTGTCAGGCAATACTGCAAAACGTTAAGCAGAGAGCGCTGGAGCAGTAATCAGATAACCTTGACGTTGCAGGATGAAGATGGCTTGGTCAACAGA
>JAGXTN010000036.1 GCA_018333455.1 Dethiobacter sp.
GGGGATAAGCTGGGCAGGGAGATGATTTCTGGGAATCGGCTATTTCGCCGATTCCCACGAGTCCGACATCTGACCTCCGACCTCCGATAGCTATTTCGCCGATTCCAACGATTCCGACATTGACCTCTAAATAAAGGGCTGCCGGAGGCAGCCCTTGTTAATTAAGCTATTCTTAGTTTTGGTGGCTTGGTTCCGGATGTTGACTTCCGGGAAGCTCAATACGCCGTGCGGTCACCTGTAGTCTGGGCAGGTTAAAGCCGGTCAGATGCTCAATGACTTCTTTCACCGTTTGTTGAACTTCCTGCAAGACTTCAGGGATGTTTTGTCCATAATAGAGATTTACGTCGATTTGCAGCCATGCACCTTCAGGTTTGGAGTTGACTTCAATTTTGCCTACCCTGGCAATGCCGGGAGTCTTTGCGGCAACGTGGGCAATCATCTGTGAGATCACATGCTCAGAAATATAGAAATTTCCCAGAGAACTGTAGATCGGTCGGACTATGGAGCGATCAATCACTACTTTTTTTGGATCTTCCCTGTGGCTTCTCCCCCAAAAAGAGCGTAATGGATCTAGGAGATAGCCCGGGAAATCTTTTTTGATGGCAAAGGTGGGGAGCGGGATTACATGCCTGTTTTCTCTGTTGCGCAATTCCAGCGCTCTGGAAATGGCTCTTGGAGAGGCAATTTCCTCAATTTTAATAAATTTTTCCGGAGCGGGAAGCTGAAGCCGCTCGGCTATAGTACATACCATTTTAACTGATGTGCCCATCAGCAGAATTTTATCAGCGCGGGCTGAGATGATTTTTTCTCTGACCTCAGCAGCATGGGCATCATCCTTGAAAATCGCGCATTTTACGGCGCCGATTTTAGTAGTCTCTCTTTTAGCCGATTTGCCGGCCAAGATAATACTGCCTTGGATTAACAGACCATCGTCCACAATCAGGGGGATATGGTGCTTAATGGCGAGATAAGAAGCTCGGTGGGATTTACCGGTTCCGCTAGCTCCTACCAGTGCAAAAACCTGCATGGTGACCTCCCTTAATTTTGGCAAGAGTGATGGCAATATTATATCACAGCGACAGCAGTTGACCAACAAAGAAAAGCAGCGAAGAAAAGCAGCGCTATGGCTGAGGAAATATTCTAAAATTATGAAGATTCTAATTTTTTGATTAAAGAAAAGAAAATATTTCCTAGTTGGCAGGGATTCTTCTAAAATTTACGAACATTCTAAAAGGTGATAAGAGAATAATTCGTGGAAGCTAACGCCCGAGGAGATGAATTGCTTGGCTAAGATTAAAGTAGCAATAGTGGGTGCCGGTGTGGGTGGCAGTTCTGTTTATCGTGTGCTGCGGGAAATCGAAAATGTGCAAATAGTAGGTGTGGCTGACAGAAACTTGGCTGCACCCGGAATAACTCTTGCTCGCAAAGACAAAGTTTATGTAACCGGAAATTATGAGGAACTCGTTGTCAAGCCGGAAATTGATGTGATTATCGAAGCAACGGCCGACTCTGAAGTTCAGAGAAATATTCACAAATTGAAACATATCGGAGCCGCCGTTATGGAAGCGCTTGCCGGTAACTTGTTAATGGTTATCCTGCAGGCTAAGGAAGAATTATTGGAGGTAAAAAAACTTAAAAGTGAACTTTGGGCAATTTTGAATTCAATGCAGGAAGCCATTGAAGTTGCTAACAATAAGGGCTTGATCAAATATGTTAATCCTTCCTTTACGCGTGTTACCGGTATCCCAGAGGCTCAACGCGTAGGCAAAAATATTTTTGAAGTCTCTCCTCACGGCGCTTTAGCTCAGTCTCTAGTCAAACAAAAAGCGGTGGTGGGCTATCGCTCCAAAGTAGGAGGCTCAGGCACAGAAGTAATTGCTAATGCCGCCCCCATTTTGGTGGAAGGGGAAATGGAAGGAGCGGTGGTAGTTTTTCAACCTATCACAGATATTTTAAAATTAATGGATGAATTGCAAAAAAGCACTACAATTATTGAGAATCTCTACGCGAAAATCGACCAAATCACCGGCAGCAAATATACATTTGATGACCTGACAGGTACAAGCAAAGTGTTTATGTCTACGGTAGAAATTGCAAAAAGAGCGGCTAAGAGTGATTTCCCTGTGCTTATAGCCGGCGAGAGCGGCACGGGCAAGGAGCTCTACGCCCACGCTATTCATCAGGCCAGCCAGCGTCGTGGTAAGCCATTTATTAAAATCGGTAGTGCTTCTGTGCCTGATGAATTATTAGAGTCAGAATTGTTTGGTCACGAAAAAGGCTCTTTCACCGGCGCCGTAAAAACCAAATTGGGTAAAGTTGAGTTATCAAACGGCGGAACTCTTTTCTTGGATGAAATCGGAGAAATGAATCCTTATCTGCAGGCAAAACTGGTGCGACTCCTACGGGAGCGGGAATTTGAGCGTGTAGGCGGCACAGAGATTCTACGTGCTGATGTACGCTTGATTACTGCCACTAGTATGGATTTGAAGTCACTCGTTCGCAGAGGGCGTTTCCGTGAGGAGCTGTATTTTCTGCTTAATATGATTGAAGTGAACTTACCCCCCTTGCGCCAGCGCCGTGAGGATGTCCCTGTGCTGGTAGACCATTTTATCAGCAAGCTAAATCGCAAGCTGGGGAAAATGGTCAGATGGGTAGCCCCCGATGCATTACAGTTGTTATCGAGCTATGATTGGCCCGGAAACGTGCGGGAGTTGGAAAATGTGATTGAGCGTGCGATGGTTACGGTAGGCGGCGATGTAATTGTCCAGCAGCATTTAGCGCCCTACATTGGCCAGTTTAATAGTATTACCACCGCTCAAAGCACCGAAATTATGCCGCTTGACAAAATGGAGCAAATGATGCTAAAAGCTGCTCTTGCCCGTTACGGCGAAACACTGGAAGGAAAGAAGAAGGCTGCCAATGCTTTAAACATCTCTTTGGCTACTCTTTATAACAAGTTGAAAAAATATAAAGATTAAAGTAATAGACGTGTTTCACCGATTCCAACGAGTCCGGACATCTGACCTCTAATAATGTTAAAGGAGGAGTAAGCGTGAAGTTGTATGAGTATATGGGAAAGGAATTGTTGGCTAGGTATGGTATTCCTGTGCCGGAAGGCGGTGTGGCTGCTACACCAGAGGAAGCAGCAGCACTGACGGAAAAAATCGGTTCCATAGTTCTTAAGGCACAGATTCTCAGCGGGAAACGTGGCAAAGCCGGGGGGATTGGCTTTACCGACAACCATGCCGAAGCCAGTCGATTTTCTGCTAATTTGCTGGGCAGTGAACTGAACGGGTATCAAGTAGATGCGGTCTTAGTAGAAAAAAAATTACAGATTGACCGGGAATTTTATCTGGCAATTACCGTGGATGGCGCTGCCAGAAAACCGATTATTTTAGCTTCCGCCCAAGGTGGCATGGACATTGAAGATGTGCCTGAAGAAGAGCTGGTGAAAATAACCTTGGATGTGACAATTGGCATGCAGCCTTTCGTGACGCGGGAAGTTACGCGCCGGTTAGGGGTGACAGATGCTCTAGCTAAACAGATTGCAGATATTCTCAGTAAATTATATCGGCTGTTTGTGGAAATGGATGCCGAGCTGGTGGAAATTAATCCGCTGGTCATAAGCGGAGAAATGGTGATTGCTGCCGATGCGAAAATAACGATTGATGACGATGCCCTCTTTCGTCAGCCGGCTCTGCCGCTTGTGGAAGAACGAACGGCTGCCGAAAAAAAAGCACACGAACTTGGCCTTTCTTACGTAGAGTTGGACGGTGATATCGCTGTGATGGCTAATGGCGCCGGTATCACTATGGCCACACTAGATTTAATCCAATACTATGGCGGAGCAGCCGCTAATTTCCTTGACGCCGGCGGCGGTGCCGGTGTCGAGCAGACGGCTAAAGCGCTGGAGCTGTTACTTTCAAAAAATCCGAAAGCAATTTTAATCAACATTTTTGGTGGAATCACTCGTTGTGACGATGTGGCTAAAGCTTTTGCCTATGTAAAGCAAAACAGTGGAATTCCTGTTCCTGTAGTAATTCGCCTGGTGGGCACAAACGAGGATAAGGGCCGTGAAATTCTCTTGGATGTGGGGATTGACGCTTATAAATTAATGCATGAAGCGGCGCAAAAGGCTGTAGAAATTGCTAAAGGAGCTTAAGGAGGGCTGGCTATGGCTATATATTTATTTGCTGATACACAAGTTCTGGTGCAGGGTATAACCGGTAACCAGGGTTCTTTTCATACCAGACAGATGGTGAGTTACGGGACAAGAATTGTGGCAGGCGTCTCTCCCGGTAAAGGCGGTCAGAATTTTGATGGCATTCCTGTTTACCACACTGTGGCGGCCGCAGTTATAGATCAGCGCATTGACGCTTCTATTCTGTTTATTCCGGCGCCTTTTGCCAAGGACGCTGCTTTTGAAGCTATTGATGCCGGCATAAAAATCTTGGTGCTGCTCCCCGAGCATATTCCCATTCATGATGCCCTGGCAATTATGGCTTTTGCCAAAAGCCGCGGTACTACGGTGGTAGGTCCTAATACTTTCGGCGTTGTTTCCTCCGGAAAATGTAAGATAGGAATTATGCCTAACCAGTTTTTTCTTCCCGGAAACATTGGTGTTGTTTCCCGGAGCGGAACTCTGTGCTACGAGATTGTTGGCAACCTGACCGCCTGCGGCTACGGTACATCTACAGTGGTAGGTCTAGGTGGTGACCGGGTTGTGGGTTTAAATTTTATTGATGTACTGAAAGAGTTGGAAAAAGATCAGCAGACAGAAGCTATTGTCATGGTGGGCGAAATCGGTGGCAGCGCCGAAGAAGAAGCGGCCGAGTTTATTAAAACAAATCTGACAAAACCGGTCATTGCTTACTTGGCAGGGAAGAGTGCTCCGCCCGGCAAAAGGATGGGTCATGCCGGCGCTATTATTGAGCGGGGTAAAGGGACGTTCGAGGGAAAAGTTAAGGCCTTAGAAGCAGCGGGGGTGTCTGTGGCCCAACTGCCATTTCAGGTCCCAGGCATGTTGGACGAAGCTCTAAAAAAATAGTGCGAGGAGGAGTAGCGCTTGTTTGAGCATAATATTGTGAAAACATTAAAAATAAAAAAGGCCGAATGGGAGAAAATGGTGACAAGCAAGCTGGACCGTTTCCCTCAGCGGAAAACAGAGTTTAAGACGGATTCCAACTTGCCAGTGGAAACTCTCTATACGCCGGCCGAAATTAGTGAATTCTCTTATGATGAGCTAGGTTTTCCCGGGGAATATCCATTTACACGCGGCGTCCAACCCACCATGTACCGTGGCCGGCTTTGGACTATGCGCCAGTACGCCGGCTTTGGCACGGCGGAAGAAACAAATGAACGTTTTAAGTATTTGCTGGAGCAGGGGCAGACGGGTCTTTCAGTAGCGTTTGACCTGCCAACACAGATTGGTTACGATTCCGACCACTCTTTAGCCAGGGGTGAAGTCGGTAAAGTGGGCGTGGTGATCGATTCACTGCTGGACATGGAACTTCTTTTTATGGGGATACCTCTTGACAAAGTCAGCACATCCATGACGATTAACTCACCGGCGGCAGTTATTCTAGCCATGTATATTGCCTTGGCAGAAAAACAGGGTGTGGCGCCGGAAAACTTGCATGGGACTATTCAGAATGATATTTTAAAGGAGTACGTTGCCCGCGGCACATATATTTTCCCGCCGCAGCCCTCTATGCGGTTGATTACCGATATTTTTGCTTATTGCGCGGAAAAGATGCCAAATTGGAATACTATCTCAATTTCGGGCTACCACATCCGTGAAGCCGGTTCTACTGCGGTACAGGAAATTGCGTTTACATTAGCAGACGGTATTGCCTATGTGGATGCTGCCATTAAGGTGGGCTTAGATGTGGACGAATTTGCTCCTCGCCTTTCCTTTTTCTTCAATGCTCATCTCAATTTTTTTGAGGAAGTAGCTAAGTTTCGGGCGGCGCGTCGCCTCTGGGCTAAAATTATGAAGGAGCGCTTCGGGGCTAAGGATCCAAAATCGTGGATGCTTCGTTTTCATACTCAGACGGCTGGTTCCTCGCTGACGGCACAACAGCCTGATGTGAATATAATGCGAGTGGCTTTTCAGGCTCTTTCCGCCGTGCTTGGCGGTACTCAGTCTCTGCACACCAATTCCCGGGATGAAGCGCTGGCCTTGCCTAGTCAGCCCTCTGTGCTGATTGCCTTACGTACCCAGCAGGTGATCGGTTATGAAATTGGCGTGACAGACACGGTTGACCCTCTGGGAGGCTCCTATTATCTGGAAGCGCTCACCGACCAAATTGAAAAGGAAGCCGCCGACTATATTGAAAAAATCGACGAGCTGGGCGGTGCTGTAGCGGCTATTGAGAAAGGCTTCATGCAGCGGGAAATTCAACATAGCGCCTATACCTACCAGCGTCAGATTGAGTCTGCTGAAAGGGTAGTGATCGGCGTAAACAAGTTCTTGCAAGATGCGGAAATGCCTAAAGATCTTTTGAAAGTTAATCCCGCCGTGGCTGATAGTCAGGTGGAGAAGCTAAAAATTTTACAGAATACACGTGACCAACGGCAAGTGGCGGATGCTTTGCGGAACCTGCGTACAGTTGCGCAGACTAGCCAGAATATCATGCCCGCCCTGATAGGCGCGGTGAAAGTATATGCTACTCTCGGAGAAATTTGCGATATTCTTCGTGAAGTATTCGGTGAATATCAGCAACAAATGTTGCTTTAAGCACTTCAAGGAGGCGAAAACAGGTGAGCAAGAAACGAATCAGGGTTTTGGTCGCAAAAGCTGGTTTAGACGGCCATGACCGAGGCGCCAAAGTAATTGCCCAAGCTCTGCGTGATGCCGGCATGGAAGTAATTTATACCGGTTTACGTCAAACGCCGGAACAGATCGTGGAAGCAGCTATCCAGGAAGACGTGCAGGTGGTGGGCATCAGCAGTTTAAGCGGCGCCCATATGCAGCTTTTCCCACCGATTGTGCAGCTTCTTCGGGAGCAAGGCGCAGTCGATGTATTGGTTATCGGCGGTGGAGTCATTCCCGGGGAAGACATCCCCTATTTGAAAGAGGCTGGCTTGTCCGAAATTTTCACTCCTGGCACATCTACAGAGGATATTGCTAAGTATATTAAGGAGAGAGTATAATTTCGGAAGGAGGCAGGGAGCAGATGATTAAGAAAATTGATCATATCGGCATTGCAGTAAAAAGTATTGAGGAAGCCGGCAGGCTTTATGAAGCTTTGCTTGGCTTAAAGATCGAAAAAACAGAAGTGGTGGCAGAGCAAAAGGTAAAGGTGGCTTTTCTGCCTGCAGGAGACTGTAAAGTGGAATTGTTAGAGTCCACAGATCCGGATGGCCCTGTAGCAAAGTATATTGCAGCCAAAGGAGAGGGCGTCCAGCATATTGCTTTCCGTGTGGAAAATATCGAGGCAGCCCTGGCTGCTTTAAAAGAAGCAGGAGTGCGCCTGATCGATGAGCAGCCTCGCCGTGGGGCCGGCGGTGCCAAAATTGCTTTTCTCCATCCAAAAGAGACATTTGGCACTCTGCTTGAATTATGCGAACGTGAAGAATAGGAGGTATTGTTATGGAAGAAAAAATAAAACTTCTCCATGAACGCAGAAAACTTGTTGAAGCAGGTGGCGGCGAAAAGCGAATTGCAGAGCAACATAGCAAAGGAAAACAGACGGCAAGAGAGCGGCTCCGGGAATTTATTGATCCCGGCAGCTTTATTGAGTTGGATGTATTCGTGCAGACAGGCTTGGAGAATGCTGAAGATGTAGGCATAAATAACCCCGGAGAAGGTGTTGTAACAGGTTATGGCACTGTTGACGGGCGTCCTGTTTATATTTACGCACAGGACTTTACAGTGGCGGGCGGATCCCTTGGTGAAATGCACGCCGCTAAAATCTGTAAGGTGATGGACTTAGCTATGAAAACGGGTGCTCCCTGTATCGGTTTAAATGATTCAGGCGGAGCGCGTATCCAGGAAGGCGTCAAAGCTTTGAACGGATTTGGGGAGATCTTCTACCGTAACACAATTGCCAGCGGTGTTATTCCGCAAATTTCCGTGATTATGGGGCCATGCGCCGGCGGTGCCGTTTATTCGCCCGCTATTACCGACTTTATCTTTATGGTGGAAAACACCAGCCAGATGTTCATTACCGGACCTCAGGTGATTAAAGCTGTAACAGGTGAAGAAGTAAGTTCTGAGGCGCTGGGCGGTGCGCAGACACATAATGAAATCAGCGGAGTAGCTCATTTTAAGACTGCCGATGAGTCGGAATGTTTTGCTAAAATACGCGAGCTGCTTTCTTACCTGCCAGCCAATAATCTGGAAGATGCGCCAGTCTTTGCGGCAGAGGAACCTCTTTTGGACGCCTTAGAGTTAAGCACGATAATCCCTGAGAATCCTAACAAACCATATGATGTGCGAGAGATTATCATACGTGTTGTCGATGGCAGTAGGTTTTTTGAAGTTCACCAGTTTTTTGCTAAGAATGTGGTCGTCGGCTTCGCCCGCTTGGGCGGCAGGTCGGTGGGAATTGTTGCTAATCAGGCAGCCGTAATGGCAGGCGTACTAGATATTAACGCCTCCGACAAAATAGCCCGTTTCGTCCGCTTCTGCGACTGTTTTAACATTCCTTTGCTTACTTTTGTGGATGTTCCGGGATATCTTCCCGGTGTCAACCAGGAGTATGGCGGAATTATTCGGCATGGTGCCAAAGTGCTATATGCCTACTCGGAAGCAACGGTGCCGAAGATTTCCGTGATTTTACGCAAGGCATACGGCGGTTCCTATATTGCTATGAGTGCCCATTGCCTTCGTGCAGACTGGGCGATTGCTTGGCCGACTGCGGAAATTGCCGTAATGGGACCCGAGGGGGCCGCCAATATTGTTTATCGCAAGGAAATCGAAGCTGCTGAAAATCCCAAGGCAGAGCGCTTAGCCCGTGTTCAGGAATATCGCGACCTATATTCTAATCCATATATTGCAGCCGCTCGCGGCTGGGTAGACGATATCATCGACCCGCGGGAGACTAGAAGTCGTCTGCTTAAAGGATTGGAAATGTTGGCTACTAAGCAGGAAGATCGTCCTCGCAAAAAACATGGCAATATCCCTCTTTAGGGAGAGAAAAGAGAGTAGCTCACGGTTGCTCTCTTTTGCGTTTAATTAACAACAACAAACAACTTTGCAATTTGCTTTAACAAATTTTTTCCAAAATTTTTCTGGTAAATACTCTTTGCATTTAGCCTGAATTCTGCAGTTAAAATGAATTTAAAAGCCGCCGAGCCCTTATGCAATGGGGCTTCGGATGCTTTTTGGTTTTATGAATAGTTGTTGTAGAAATCAGCTCTTTTTTGTATCACCTAAAATTTTTTTTATATCCCCAAATCGCAGGTATTTATGACCTAGATCTACACCTAATTTTTGGGTTATTGCAGTTGTAATCTCATCTGCATAGTCAAAGAGATACCAATTTTCTTCGAGAAGACTACCGGATGCTTTGTTAATGCTCTCAATGATTTTTGTAATGGAGTATTTATTGTCTAGATGTAGCGCCAATAGCCTGGCGATTACAAGCGCTATAAAGCAAATCAGGAAATGCGCTTGTATGTGGTCATTACATGAAAGATAGACAGGGCGTGTTTCAAGGTCGCTTTTCGTGACTTTAAAGGCTTCTTCGATGCGCCAAAGTCCCCGGTAAATATCAATAATTTCTTCGTCGCTCTTATCCCATTCACTAGTCACGATTGCATAATAGCCATCGAACTTTTCTTCTTCTTGTAATTTAGCTTCGTCAAGATAGAGCTTTTGCTTCGTGGTTACAATCTCGCCGGTGTCTTTGTCATAGGTCAGATTCTTTACATACTTTGCTGCACCGTAAGAAGTAGACTTATTGTACTTTGATGGACAGTTTATCAGGTCCCGAGCTTTAAGTAGTGTAGGTTCCCGATCAGACTTCGCCTTGCGATCGTAATCAGCGCTGTAAAATATCACTTGTTTCTCATCAATACGGACTTTGCTTCTGCTGCCATTTGCATTGGCAACCTTGATCTCCCGAGGGTAGAGTCTGGATTTAATCTTAAATCCTTCGCCGGTATTACGGTAATTGGATTCATCTAGGACGTAATCCTTTAACTCTTTATTTGCACCTCGAACAGTCTGCGAGAAAACGTAACCGTTGTCTTTGGCTAAATTAAAAGCAATATTATCTGCTGTATTGATACCTTTGTCCGCTACGATGACGTATCTGCCGATGTCAAAATCTTTTCTCACCCTATCTAGAACCGGCATCAATGTTTCACAGTCATTGGTGTTGCCGGGGAAGAGGTCATATGCAACAGGAATGCCTTTGGTGTCCATCAAGAGCCCCATTTGGACGATTGGATCTGGTCGATGTTCTTTCGATACACCTTTGCGCTTAAATTCGTCTTGCTTATCGATCTCAAAATAGTAATTGGTAACGTCATAGTAAACGATGTCTGTATTTCTTCCAATGGTCTTCTTTATTTGCTTATGTAGATAAAGCTTAAGTGTGTCTCGGAACGTAACAACCTGCGAGAGGGAGCGATAAACGTCATCTAATGAAAAATCTGTGTTTTCAAAGTAGCGATCTTTTTCTTCGTATGTTTTCTTTTTTAACGCAGGGTTAAGGATGCGTGAGAAGGTGAGAAGTTTCATGATATTGTTCAGATTGTATTCGGATTTGAATTTTCGAGAATGATTAAAGAAGAAGGTGTGAAGATTTAATTCGTGGTAGAGTTTGCTGATGGCTGCGTAGCCGATATTTTTGCGATTTGCTGTGCCTTCGGAAATCATCTCGTCTTTGCTAAATGTGATCGTGATTGGTTGCTTTTCCTCGTTCGCTTTTTTGTTCATTTCCTCAATCACTTTGCTGAAATGGCTGATGGGATCAGGATATTCTTTTTTGAGAATGTCGATGTAGCCGAGTGACTTAATCGTTTTGTGTTTAACTTTTTTTGTAACAGGGTCTCTGTAACCCTGCACAATGGAAAGATAGAGCCGGCCATTACTCTTGCTTGTTTTTAACTGCATATCAACACCTCCAATTACTATCTATTATACCATAAAATACAACAATACACAACAATAAATATCTCTAAATTTGACAAAAAGCCCAGCACACTCGATGTTTACAGGGGTTCAGAGACTTCTCTTAAATTGACTGCTGCAAAAC
>JAGXTN010000091.1 GCA_018333455.1 Dethiobacter sp.
CTCATGATTTGAGTCTATACTAATGATGAGCTTGTGTCCAGCACTAATTGCAGTGGTCTACCTAATGATAGTCACGACTTATGGGTAATGATAAGCCCGCAGGGAGAGGGTAATAGCCGGGAAGGGTGCTGTAGGGGCGAACCTGCGTGTTCGCCCGGTTGCTCTCCCGCAGGGAGAGGCGAATTTGATGGGAGAAGTGAGCGCTATGCCCGCGCTCGTGCCATGTAGGGGCGGGTTTGAAACCCGCCCAAGCAGAGGGTAGATGCTATTTTCATAGTAGAGGAAAGAAGGTGTCGCAATGAGGATAAATAGAACTGTGAAAATTTTGCTTGCTTCAATTGTTTTGTCTGCAGGAGTATTGACCCTGATTGATAATGTGCCCGCAAAAAAGGCTGAGATGGGCTCATATTTGTTGTTTAGTGAGGTTAGGATGGACGAAGAGTTTTTAACAGCGAATGCCGATTTAATTGCCAAAGTAAGGATATCCGGCATTAAGAAACGGGGCTCTGAGGCAAAAACGGCTGAGGGGTACGAGGGGAAACTAAGTACAGTAGAGTTGCCAATGATATCGTATAAAGTTCAAGTTATTGAGATGCTTAAAGGTGAAAACAAAGAAAATCAAATAACTATTATACTGGTTGATTCAAGCAATAAAAATCCGTTTGCGGCAGGTAGTGAATACCTTGTGTTTTTGACAAAAAATCATGATGGAACTTACACTCCAATAAGCTATGTTCAAGGAGTTTACGAAGTTGTCGACGGAAAAACGACTGCCCAGTCTGTTTTAAATAAAGACAAAAAAATTGATGTTAGGAAGATTCATGAGTATCAAGCAAACTCAGCGCCATATTAAGACCTCGCGAGAGAATTTTTAGCGGTAGTCCTGCGTCAGCCCGTTTTGTTTTCCCTTAAGACCAGCTTTCTACGCCCGGCTGTAAGCCTTCCGGGCGTAGCTGTGTCTAAGGCAGTAGAACGAAAAACATCAGCTCTGCTATTAACTGTAAGAGTCAAAAAACTCAAGCAATCTCTCGACTTTTCACCGACCAGAAAGCATGCTATACTCATTTTATCATTTGACTGCGGAGGTTACTTATGTTCAGGTTAGAGGCGGTTAGCTACAAAAATATCTTGGCAATCGAACGGCTGACTTTACCCGGCAACAAAGTAACCTGTATCGTCGGAGAAAGCGGCAGCGGCAAGACAACGCTCCTGCGGCTCTTAAACAAAATGGTCAGCCCGGATGCCGGGGAAATCTATTACCAGAACATTCCCCTCAGCAGTATACCTGCGATTAAATTGCGCCGCAAAGTAGTTATGCTCCAACAGCTCCCGGTTATCTTTCCCGGAAGCGTAAGTGATAATTTGCAGGCAGGACTCAGGTTTGCAGAAAAAGCTCCAGTTTCGGCAGAGAAACTGCGTGAAACTCTCAGCCTCGTCCACCTGCGCAAGGAACTAAACAGCCCGGCAGAAAAATTGTCCGGCGGGGAAAAACAACGCCTTGCCTTAGGCAGAATTATGCTGCTGGAGCCTGATGTGATGTTACTCGATGAACCGTCTTCAGGACTAGATGAGGAAACGGAACAACTAATTGTGAACAGCTTGATAGCTTTTTCCAATAGGAACCAGAAAACATTAATCATGGTTACTCATGCAAAACAGGTGGCCCGAGATTATGCCCAATATCTCATTGAAGTACATAACGGTACTGTCGTCAGTCAACAGGAGGTGAGCAGTGATGCAAGAGGTGATTAAACTCCAACTGTGGCAACTGGTCTCAGCCTATCTTTTTATCTTACTCCTCCTGGGGATTGTGAGAATGAGAGGAATCCGGCGAGAAAAAGAAATTGCCTTGGCCACATTTCGCATGACTATCCAACTTGTCTTTACCGGTTATCTGCTCGTCTACCTCTTTGCAAACTCTAACCCAATATTGACGGTGGCAGCCACAGCGATTATGCTGGTTTTTGCCATTAACAACATCATTAAACGGATTAAAACGCCATTGTCAGCAAAAATCAAAAAAGTAATCGCTCTGTCGATGATGGCGGGCACGCTTACCAGTCTGTGCTACTTTCTCCTTGTGGTGGTAGCCCTCTCTCCTTGGTACGAGCCGCGCTACTTTATTCCCATCGCCGGGATGATTATCGGCAACTCCATGACGGGCATTACGCTTGGTGTCAGCCGTTTGGCGGAAGGCATGCATAGCCAAAAAGAGATGATTGAAGGCGCGCTGATGCTGGGCGCCACTCCGAAGATGGCTGCAAAACCGCTGGTTGACTGCGCCTTTGACGCTGCCATCATCCCCACCATCAATGCCATGGTGGGAATGGGCATTGTCTTTCTTCCCGGGATGATGACCGGGCAAATTCTTGCCGGCGTTTCCCCGCTCACTGCCATTGAGTACCAAATTGCTATAATGCTGGGGATTGTTGGCAGCGTGGCGCTTACCGTCATTCTCTTCATGGAGCTAGGCTATAAAACCTTCTTCAATAAAGAGCAACAGCTGGAAATCTAACCTTTCCCGCTGCCGGCTTTTTGTTTGTCTCTGCCTCTTTTCCTCTGCGCGTTTGCTCCCTGTTTGTTAGCTTTAGGCCGGGCTGATTGCTTTCTTGGTCTTAACAAACACTCTTTGCCATAGCCGATTAAATCTGTTCTGCCGGCCTTCACCAGCGCCTCAGACACCAAATTATAGTTTTGCGGTTTACGGTACTGAATTAAAGCTCGCTGCATTGCCTTTTCATGAGCTGATTTAGGCACGAAAACCTTTTCCATCGTCCTTGGATCCAACTCCGTATAATACATACACGTGGATAGGGTACCGGGCGTTGGATAAAAGTCCTGAACTTGTTCAGGCGTATACCCCAGGTCCCGCAGATATTCGGCAAGCTCAATGGCGTCATGCAGCGTTGAGCCCGGGTGACTAGACATGAGATAGGGCACAAGAAATTGCTTCATCCCCAGCTCTTCATTAAGCTTATTATATTTTTTTACAAATCTCTCATAAACAGCTCTGCCTGGTTTACCCATTTTACTTAGCACGCTACTGGAAATATGCTCCGGCGCAACTTTAAGCTGCCCGCTAATGTGATGCTCGCAAAGCTCCCGGAAAAACACATCGTCTTTATCATGAATCAGATAATCATAACGTAACCCTGAGCGGACAAAGACCTTTTTCACATTGGGCAGTTCCCTTAACTTCCTTAAAAGCGTTAGGTAATCCTGATGATCAATCTTTAACTGTTTGCAAGGGCTTGGGAATAAACATTGCCTATCTAAACAAACACCCTGCTTTTCCTGCTTGGTGCAAGCTCGGTGCCGAAAATTAGCCGTGGGGCCTCCCACATCATGGATATATCCTTTAAAATCAGTTTCCCAGACAAACTTTTCTGCCTCAGACAAGATGGAACGATGGCTTCTCGCTTGCACCACCCTTCCCTGATGAAAGGTAAGAGCACAGAAGCTACAGCCTCCATAGCAACCCCGATTGCTAATGAGGCTAAATTTTACTTCCTCTAGCGCCGGAATTCCACCCAACTGCTCATAGCTTGGATGATAAGCTCTTAGATAGGGAAGAGCATAAATTCTGTCTAGCTCCGATGTGCTCATCGGCTCCGGAGGCGGATTCTGGACGACAAAATAGTCTTTGTAAGGCTCGACCAAAAGCTTGCCCGTAATGGCATCCATATTGTTATATTGCAACATAAAGCTCTCTGCATACTTTTGCTTTGCATCGACAAGTTCAGTAAAGTGCGGCAAAAATAAGGGGTTAAAAAGCCTTTCCCGATCCTTTGTTTTAAAAACTGTGCCGCTAATAAACGTTATTTCGCCGACAGGAATGCCGCTTTCTAATGCTTCAGCTATTTCAATGATTTGCCGCTCACCCATGCCATAGACGATTAAGTCAGCCTTTGCATCTAACAATACCGACGGCCTGAGCTTATTTGACCAGTAATCATAATGGGCAAACCTTCTCAGGCTTGCTTCTATGCCTCCCAAAATGATGGGAATATCACCATAAGCCTCTCTGATTCTTTGCGAGTAAACAGTGACTGCCCGGTCAGGCCGTCGGCCGCTTTTACCGCCGGGAGAATAAAGATCAGCGTTCCTCTTCTTTTTTGCCGCAGTATAATGATTAACGAGGGAGTCAATGTTGCCTGCTGTAACTAAAAAGGCTAGCCTTGGCTTGCCAAAGATTTTGAAGTCGGCACTACTTTGCCAGGAAGGTTGAGCAATAATCCCCACCCTATAGCCTCTGTTTTCCAAAACCCTGCCAATGACTGCTGCACCAAAAGATGGGTGGTCAACATAGGCATCGCCAGAAACCAGCACAAAATCCAACTCTTGCCATCCTCTTGCCTGTAAGTCTTCTTTACTAATCGGCAAAAAACTTGTCATCACCATCATTCCTTTAGTTTCAGGGTTTATAACTACTGATAATCTTCTCTGCTGCCTTGAGCCCATCGACGCTTGCCGAAATGATCCCCCCGGCATAACCTGCACCTTCGCCTATAGGGAAAAGACCCTTAATATTTATGCTTTCCATGCTGGCGCTGTTTCTTTCGATGCGCAACGGCGCGGAACTTCTGGTTTCAACGCCGGTCATGATCGCGTCAGGCAAGGCGAAACCCCGCAATTTTTTATCCAGTTCCACAATAGCTTCTCTCATGGCAGCCAGGACATACTCCGGCAAACAATCTTTTAACTCAGTGCATTTTACCGCCGGCAGATAGGATGGTTGCACCTTGCCCAGCCGTACTGTAGGCCTGTCTAAGAGAAAATCTTCGACTCGTTGGACAGGAGCGCTATAATTTGCTCCCCCCTGTTCAAAAGCCGCCTTCTCCCATTTTCGCTGAAATTCCACTCCCGCTAAAGGATGGTCACTAGCAAAATCAGCCGTGTTGATTTGTACAAGCAAAGCGCTATTTGCATTTAGCTGATCTCTCGCATATTCACTCATCCCGTTGGTGACAACTGTACCGGCCTCGGAGGCGGCGGCAACCACCGTGCCGCCTGGACACATGCAAAAAGTATAAACAGCCCTGCCAAGCTTGCTTTGATAAGTTAACCGATAATCTGCAGCTCCCAAACGAGAACATTCAGCCTTCTGCCCATATTGTGCTTGATTAATCAACGCCTGAGGGTGCTCTATCCTGACCCCAATCGAGAACGGTTTTTGCTTTAACTGAATTCCACTGACAAACAGCCTTTCATAAGTATCTCGCGCACTATGACCGATTGCCAGCACTACGACATCTGAATTAAGTAGTTCTGTATTGTTGATTTTAATGCCGGTGATTTGACCGTTTTTTAAGCAAAAATCGGTTACTTTACTGCCAAACCGCACTTCCCCACCGAGCGCGATAATCTGCTCTCTCATGTTTTTAACTACTGATTTCAAAATATCTGTGCCGATGTGAGGCTTGTAAGCATACAAAATTTCTGGCGGAGCTCCGGCAGAGACAAACTCCTCCAACACTTTTTGCGAGCGAAAATCTTTCGTTCTGGCAGTAAGTTTACCATCTGAAAAAGTGCCGGCTCCACCCTCCCCAAACTGTACGTTTGATTCGCTGCTTAACTTCCCGTGGCGCCAAAACTCCGCCACATCCTTTGCTCTGGTATCTACATCTTGTCCTCTCTCCAGCAAAATCGGCTGATAGCCCCTTTGAGCTAATAGGAGTCCGCAAAACATTCCGGCCGGCCCGGTGCCAATGACTATGGGTCGGTGATGCAAAATCTTATCACCCGTTTTTGCTTCCTGATAGCTGAGATGAGGACTCTTCTGCACATTCTTGTTTCGGCGCAAAACTTTTGCTTCGTCCTCTACTTGCACATCCACAATATAAACAAAAGAGATTTCATTTTTCTTTCTGGCGTCAAGCGATTCCTTAAAAACTCTGAAATCGATGATCTGCAGAGGGCTTATGCTCAACTTTTTAGCTATTTTCTCTTTCAATAGTCCTAAATCTTCCTCAACAGCAAGCTTTACTTCAGATACTCTAATCATTTGCTTCTTCCTTTGTTAGCTACTTCCTGTTATTATAACACATCGGTGAAATGTTAGAAATTGTTATCAAAGGCGCTTATCTGCTATAATAGGAGATAATATCTTTAATTGTAGATCAGGTGCTCTTTTGAGCGTCACCATAAAGGGGAGATTACAGATGAGCTCTGCAACTGAAGGGAAAGCAAATTTTATTTACACGCTGATTAACAAAGACTTGGCTGAAGGGAAAAACAATGGACAGGTACATACTCGCTTTCCACCTGAACCTAATGGCTACTTGCACATTGGACATGCCAAAGCGCTGTTGCTAAACTATAAGCTTGCCTTGGACTTTAACGGAAAATTCAACCTGCGCTTTGATGATACCAATCCAATCAAAGAAGAGCAGGTTTTTGTAGAATCAATTATTGCCGACATTCGCTGGCTTGGCATTGACTGGGAAGAACGGCTGTTTTTTGCCTCCTCCTCCTTCGAGACAAAGTTTGCATTCGCCGAGCGGCTGATTAAGGCCGGCCGGGCTTTCGTCTGCGACCTAAATCCGGAAGAAATGCGGGAATACCGCGGAACACTTACCGAGCCCGGCAAGGAAAGTCCTTATCGCAAGCGGACGGTTGCGGAAAATTTGGCTCTCTTTGCCCGGATGCGCAATGGCGAGTTTCCAAATGGCGCCCGGGTATTGCGAGCAAAGATAGACATGGCTTCAGGCAACCTGAATATGCGCGACCCTGTTCTCTACAGAATTCTCCATGCCCGTCACCATAGAACCGGCGATACGTGGTGTATTTACCCAATGTATGATTTTGACCACCCGTTTACTGACGTCCTAGAGGGGATCACTCATTCTCTTTGCTCCATCGAATACAGTGACCACCGCCCTCTCTACGATTGGGTGGTGGAAAATGCACTGGAATTGATGCCGGAAATGTGCAAATACCGTTCGCAGCAGACTGAATTTGCCCGTTTAAACATGACCTATACAGTGCTGAGCAAACGTAAACTGCGCCGTTTAGTGGAAGAAGGATTTGTGCATGGTTGGGATGACCCAAGAATGCCCACCATCGCCGGCCTGCGCAGACGCGGTGTTACTCCTGCCGCCATCGCCGACTTCCAGGAGCGGGTAGGAGTAGCCCGGGCAGACAGTACGGTAGATTTGGCCCTCTTTGAACATTGCATCCGCGAAGACTTAGGTAAGACAGCTCCCCGGATGATGGCTGTACTGGAACCGCTGAAAGTAGTGATTACTAACTGGCCTGAGGGTAAGACAGAATTGTTGGCACTAGAGAATCTGCCTGACGATAAAAACGCAGGCACACGCTTAGTTCCCTTCGGCCGAGAGATATATATTGAAGCAGAAGATTTTATGGAGGAACCGCCGAAAAAATTTCACCGCCTTGCCCCCGGACAAGAAGTGCGGCTTAAAGGAGCCTATGTCATCCGCTGTGAGGAAGTCATTAAAGATCCAACGGGGGAAATTACTGAGCTGCGCTGCACTTATGACCCGCTGACGAAGAGCGGTGAAGATGAGAGCGGCAGAAAAGTTAAAGGTGTCATCCATTGGGTAGAGGCCAAGCACGCTGCCAAAGCTACGGTGCACTTATACGACAATCTGTTTAACAAAGAAAACCCTGAGGATGAAGCAGCCAACGATTTCACCACCAACATTGACCCCAATTCACTCGTTACCCTCACCAATGTGCTTGTGGAACCAGCCATCGCCCAGGCTCTCGCCGGTAGCCATTTTCAGTTTATGCGCAAGGGCTATTTCTATCTCGAGTCATGCGACGCCGCCAAAGGTGAGCTGGTTTTCAACCGTACCGTCGGCCTGAAAGATACCTGGGCCAAAATTAATAAATAGCAAAAACAGCTGCTTCATGCTTCAATCGGGCAGGTCTCTGTTTGCTCTAAACAAAAACCTGTATTTTTCTGTTGACTTTCAACCTCCTGCTGGCAAAAATAGGTAGTTTCACGGCTTATGCAGGAAAAAGTAAGTTATTTGTCGAACAAAACATAGTCCGGATTCACAGTTAACAAAACTGGGGGAAAGACAGGGTGAAGGGTAGAAAGCTGATTCACATTTATATGGGCTACATTACGCTCGCCATCACAATAGTAATGACTCTAAACCTGGCTTGGAATATCCGGGTAGAGAAAGAGTCTGGCGAGCAAAAAATGCTGGAGAAGGCACAGTTGATTACCCAACAGTTTGTGGCTGTCCGTTCTTTCGCGGCGGCAAATCAGGACAGAATTAATTTCGATTCGCACGGAAATTTTGAATTCAAACGACTAAACCCTGCAGCTTTTGGTCGGGGCGTCGGCGAAATTTTTAATAACAAAACGTCCTACACTTTTAAACAGACCCGCCTGCAGCCGCGCAACCCTGCCAACGCGCCGGATGAGTTTGAATCTGCTCAGCTGCTTTGGTTGCAGGAAAACCCCGCAGCTGATTATGTCTGGAAAGAAGACGTATCAGGAGGAGAGCCGGTCTTTCGCTACATGATACCACTTTATGCTGACAGCTCTTGCCTGCCCTGTCATGGCTCTCCTCGAGGCGAAAGAGACATTTCCGGCTACCCGCGGGAAGGGCTCGCTCTAGGCGATTTTGCAGGTGCCTTATCTGTCACTATTCCAGCAGCGGCTTACTACGCCCAGCTCTGGAAAAATATTTATGCCCAGTTATTCTTTATCTTTCTCCTGCTGTGCCTCTCTTTGCTCCTCTTGTATGTACTGCAGCGCAAACTGGTGACTGCACCGCTTGAAGGTTTAAGCGCTTTGGCAGTTAAGTTAGGAAAAGGAGACTTCCCTCTGCGGGACAAGGACAGCCAGCGCAAAGGGTACGGAGAAATTGGCGTGCTGGAAGAAATATTCCAGAACATGGCTAACGAACTGCTGATGCTCTATGAAAACATGGAAAACAAGGTGCAAGCACAGACTTTGAACTTAGAGCAGGAAAAACAAAAACTTTCTTGGATGAACGAAGAACTGCAGAAACTGAATCGGTTACAAGGTGATTTTCTCGCTGCGGTCAGCCATGAACTGCGCACGCCGCTAACATGTATCCTTGCTTTTGTGGAACTTTTGGAGATACCAGGCTTTTCACAAGAGGAAAGGCAACAAAACCTGCAAGATCTTCGGGAGAGCGCCACGCAACTTTTGAACATGATCAACAATTTGCTGGACACAGCGAAATTAGATTCAGTCCGTATCAGGCTGGACAATAAAAATCAACAACCCAAGCAACTGATTTTAGGCATTGTGAAAGCTTTCGGCCCGCTGGCCAGAAAAAAAGGGCTGGAGCTGGAGCTGGAACTGGCGGAGGATCTTCCCCCTGTCTATTGTGACCCGGAAAGAGTTAAGCAGGTTATGGTCAACCTGCTTGGCAATGCGGTAAAATTTACTGCGCCGGGAGGCAAAGTTTCCGTCAGCATCCAAACTGATCGGCAGAAGCCTGACCGGGTGATATTTTCTGTCAGCGACAACGGACCGGGGATTAACAAAGCAGACCAGCCTTTTATCTTTGAGCGCTTCCGTCAGGGCGGGAAATGGGCTAACAACCGTCCTCCCGGCTCCGGTTTAGGTCTTTATCTGTCAAAAGGTTTGGTGGAAATGCAGGGCGGAGAAATTTGGCTGCAGAGCGAACCTGGACGCGGTGCAACATTTTCATTTACTTTGCCAACAGCTTCATGCTAGCCATAGGAGGACAAACATGTGTCTAAAAAGGTACTGGTTGTGGATGACGAGAGCAAAATCAGACGTATTTTGCAGCAGATTCTCCTCAAAGAAGGCTTTGCTGTGGTGGAGGCAGAAAATGGCCGGGAAGCACTGGCCTGCTTCTTAGCTGAAAAACCGGACCTTGTCATTCTAGATATCATGATGCCGGAAATGGACGGTTTTGATTTTTTAAGAACAATCCGCAAGAAATATGACACGCCTGTTATTATCCTCTCGGCTAAAGACGAACTGTTGGATAAAACTATTGGTTTTACCTTGGAAGCCGACGACTACGTTGCCAAACCTTTCAGCCCGCTGGAACTGGCACTGAGGGCTAAAGCTGTCCTAAAGAGAAGCCAAGCGAGCAAACAACAAGGGGAAAGCATACGTATTGCGGATGTGGAGCTGAATTTTACGACCCACCGGCTCTTCGTACGCGACCAGCGCGTGGATTTGACGCCAAAAGAATTTAAACTGCTGGCCATTCTCATCCGGCACGCAGGACAGATTTTGACACGCGAACAACTGCTGAAATTGTCGGAAGACGACCCATATATCGGCGACAGCAATGCAGTAAACGTTTTTATCAACCGCCTCCGGCAAAAAATTGAAAAAGACCCGGCAAAACCTGAATACTTGCTTACTGTCCGCGGCATCGGCTATAAATTCGCCCCTGCGAACAAATTGTAGCTATTTTGGGAACAAATTATAACTATTTGTTAATGAAACGTTCAGAGAATATTAATCTTCCACCTGTATAATGGCGACATGCATGTGAAATATGTGTCATTTTGCCGCAGAAATAGGCGATATTCGCTAACAGGGGGGTGGATGGAGCATTTACTCTTTACGACGCCGTAAACCTAAGCTCGAAAAAATTGTAAAATTGTTCAAAAAAAGGGAGGTCAAAAAAATTGCATAAAATTACTAGCAAAAAGAAGCTTTTTCTTCTATTCGTCTTGTTGTTATCTGTGCTGGCATCCGGTTGCCAACCAGCAGCCGCGCCGGTAGAAGCGCCGGTAGCAGCACCTGTTAGTCAGGCTGCTGTTGAGTATTGGCAAACAAAGTTTCCCGCTCAGGTAGCCAGCTATTTGCGCTCAACAGAGGAGGCGGCGACAGCCTTTGCCGGCTCAGTTCCTTACCAGAAGTTGGACGCTTATCCCTTTATGCGCACGATGTACCATGGCTTCGGCTTTTGGTTTGACTTCCGCGAATCCCGCGGCCACATGTACGCCATTGAGGACACGCTGGTGACAGGGCGCCCCAAATTTGGCGGCGTATGTTTCGGCTGCAAGTCTGCCGATTACCCGGCGCTGGTGGCAGAATATGGCCAGGTAGAGTTTGACACTATGCCCTGGAGTGAAGTAGCCAGAAAAACAGCACACCCTGTGGCCTGTATTGACTGTCATGACCCGGACAGCCCGGATTTTGCCTTGCGCCTTACTCGTCCTTGGCTGGAGGAAGCCATTGTCGCCCAAGGAAAAACATTAGCCGACTTTGATATGCGCTCGCTTGTCTGTGCACAATGCCACTCTGAATATTATTTCGAAGGGCCGTTTACACAAAACAAAATAGTCTTCCCCTGGAGCCAAGGCTTCCGCCCGGAAGATGCGCTCGCACATTTTAACGCAGAAAACTTCTCTGATTGGACCCATCCCCGTACCGGTGCCGGCGTCCACAAAGTACAGCACCCGGAGTTTGAGTTTTACCAGGGCAGTATTCATGCTAATCTGGGACTCACCTGTAGCGATTGCCACATGCCCAAAGTTAAAGATGCTCAAGGCAATGAATACACGCAACACTGGCTGACCAGCCCGCTAAAGCATCTGGAAGCCTCCTGCCAACGCTGCCACGCCGACCTGGCAGAAATTAAAACCAGGACAGAGGCTATCCAAGGCGAATTACGCTCCAGCGCCAACGAAATAGGTCTTGAATTGGAAAAAGCAATCAATGCCTTGCGTGACGCACGTCGTGCACCCAACGTCAATCTGGAATTAGTCAAGCAAGCTCAAGGGAAACACCGGGAAGCACAACTATTCCTGGATTGGTTCCTGGTGGAAAACAGCACCGGCTTCCACAATGCCGCTGAAGGAAGACGTATCCTCGAAGCAGCCCGCAAAGCAACACAAGAAATGGCTGACTTAGCGGCACAAGCTTCACCATAAACGCTTGAGAGCATCTTAACTCCTCCCTGCTGCCTAGGAATTCTCTTTCCTAGGCTGTAAAAAAAGGCCCCTTCTCTCCGGAGAAGCGGGCACTTTTTTCTTACAGCCAAGCTATGGGTTGCAAAAATGACAATATTGGGCGGCGGCAAATTGTCCGTTGGGATGTAACCGCTCCAGAACATGGCTGCATTTATAACATTTACTTATATTTTTTAGCACTAAATCACTGGGAAGCCCGCATAATTCGCAAGGAAGCCCCTGAATTCTTTCACTAACAATAAAGCCAGGTGCCGCGCAATTTGGACAAAAATTGTGCAATTTGCTTATTAAGTCTGCCGTGGCTTTTCTAATATTTCCCATTCTCGTCGGATTTGCATGTGCCCTCATATCAGTTTCGATAAACACTTTGCCTGAATGAGAATTTGCGGTACTCAATGCAAACGCCTCTTCGAGCCAGTCACAATTATTTATCCCTTTAATCATTTGCGCCGCTTCGCTGTCATCTGGTCTGATGATTAAAAAATGCTCCGGAAAGCCGATTTTTTTTGCAAAATTTACCGCCTCGTTAAAACTAGCCGTAGTAAGCTGGGCAAAATTTGTCTCGCCACTCTCATGGATACCATACAACTCAAAGTTTTCCTGCTGATCAATCAATAGTACCAACTCAATATTCCAAGGCGCGGGAATAAACGGATGAGAGCCAAAACTTCCTTCACTGGCAATGCCAATCTCCAGCCCGGTGAGCAGCATCCCCTCTTTAATCTTCAGCCTGGCTGTCTCTAGCTGTGATTTGGTTCTCGTGATATCCCTGGAAAAAGTACCAAATTTATCTGTGTCAAAGCTTGATTCAACAATGATCGTACAACCTGTGGCTTCTTCAAGGATTGGCCGAATTGCCTCCTCCTTTTGATGTTTAGTCAACAAGACAATCTTGCGATTTTTATAGATTTGTTTTTCCATAAGACTACCCCCGCATACCTTTACCTATATTTAGTTATCTTGTGGTAAACTTAGCACAATTATGCTCAATGCACAAGTCAAGCTGACGTTCCCAGCAAATAAAAAGCGCTCCGTTATTTTAGTAACTTTACGGAACAAATCTCTGCTTCTTTCGTCTAAACCGGTAAATAAAATTTTTGGAGGGATTGAAATGATCAAAAAGTCACTTGTTCTTGCAGTCGTTTGTGGATTGTTGTTAATCATGGCGACGCCAACTATGGCAGTACTTAAAGTGTTGGACCACGAAGTTAGTGAGGAACTAAGAGCAATAGCTGTCAACCACCTAGCCGAGACGCATAATAGCAACGCGGTTGCCATCACCATCGAAGACGGCTGGCTGCGTGAATTCTTTAACATCAAAGTGGAAGTGTATATGCTGGAAGCCGTAATCGACCAAGGACTGGCGAGTGAGCAAAAAATACAGGTGCCGGTCAGGGTAGACCAAAAGGTAGTACTAACGGCTGACGAACTGAAAGCATTAGAAGACGAAGACAACAAGCTTGCTCCCTCGGACCCCCAGGAGCAAACGTTTAGGGCGACAGGCGCTCCTGCCGAAGAATCTGAGCCAACTCCTGCCAATGATACTGCCGCAGCTCCTGTTGCAGCTCCTAATAATACAGCTTATTATACGATAGCCCTAGTTTCAGCCGCACTAATAGGAGCGTTGGCCATTCTCAAGATGCGGCGCAAAGCATAGCACCCTATTGACAAGCATGTAGTAAAATTGCTATAATTGCTCTAGTGTTTCTAGGAACAAGCCCTAGGGGGGAGGAGCAAGATGGAGAAAAAAGCAAAACCTCAACAGACTGGCAAAAAAACAGGCGGCTCTAAAAAAAGTGTCCCCAAAAAGAAAAACTCACTTTCTCCCGCAACAATTGCAATCGTGATTGGCATCCTTTTGCTCGGCTTTATTGTCTATAGTGCCGCAAACACAACTTCAAGTGGCGTACCATCCGGCAATGTCTGCGCAGAAAACATCGCCTATCTCCAGGCTGGTGTCGACAGGTATCAAGCAGCTTTCGGCGTCTATCCCACCGAACTTAGGCAACTGCTGGAAACAACAGCTGGCCAAGAGCCGTTTGTGGAAACTATAGACCTGGTCTGCCCCTCGAACGGCAGACCATATATCATCGAGAATGGCGTTGTGAGAGATTCATAAACATCAAAGAGTAAGTATTATTCGTTATCCGACGAATTACTAAAAAGGTTTGCCTATTCGTTTAAAATGCTAAGCCCTTGATTTTGCAGTTAGGCAAAACAGGGGCTTTTTCTCTTGTGCGGGAACTACTTAATAATGACTATGCCAGCGAGAACACCTTTTGGCACATTGTCTGACTTAATGCCACTGCCGATAGGATAAATTTCCCATCCTTGCTGTGTCGCCAGTTGAAAAACATCAATTCCCACTGCTTCCATGGAAGGTCTGGCGAGCAGCGCAAAGCGGCACTTCTTTCCCTGTAAAGCCAGACATGCTTCTTCTTTGCCGCAAAAAGTATGCCGACACGAGCCTGCCCCAAGACCAAACGCTAAGTAGTAACCGTCATAAAAGGCCTGCGACTCAAGCGCACCGACAATTTTACTAATCTCCTGATAAGCTGACACTCTTTCCTTAATTGTAGCCTTATCTCGCACGATGACTTCCGCCGACACATCCATGCTAAAAAATACTGCCCACGCATATTTTTTCAAATGCTGGCGCAATTCCTCAGGTTTTAGTGTATGTGGAGGACAATTTGCAGATACGCCATAACCGAAACATCTAGGAATCTGACATTTCAGGACGACCGTTTCATCGACTGGAATCTGAGCCGTGCGCACCAGGCAAGCGTTAGTCGCTCCAAGCTCCAGCGCTTTTTCCCTATAGCGCTCCAAGTCACGCGCCAGCACGGTTTCGTTTAAGGAGAGATTAACCTTTTTCATTTCTGTCGCCTCCTTCATACCGCTCACTCTCAAAATAGCATCTACTATCTGCTTGGGCGGGTTTGAAACCCGCCCCTACATGGTACGAGCGAGGGGATAAGCCCTTCTGACATCCCAACAATTCCCCTCTCCCTGCGGGAGAGCAACCGGGCGAACACGCAGGTTCGCCCCTACAGCACCCTTCCCGGCTATTACCCTCTCCCTGCGGGCTTATCATTACCCATAAGTCGTGACTATCATTAGGTAGACCA
>JAGXTN010000142.1 GCA_018333455.1 Dethiobacter sp.
GCTGCGTCAGGCTTTCGCCCATTGCGCAAGATTCCCCACTGCTGCCTCCCGTAGGAGTCTGGACCGTGTCTCAGTTCCAGTGTGGCTGATCGTCCTCTCAGACCAGCTACCCATCGTCGCCTTGGTGGGCCGTTACCTCACCAACTAGCTAATGGGACGCGGGCTCATCCGGAAGCGAAAAACTTTCTGCACAAAGTCATGCGACTTCGTGAAGGTATCCGGTATTAGCAGCACTTTCGCGCTGTTATCCCAGTCTTCCGGGCAGATTGCCCACGTGTTACTCACCCGTGCGCCACTCTCTTCTGGAGGTTGGAGATTGGAAGTCGGAAATTAGACCTCGGGCTTTCCTTTTAGCCCGCCGCCCGAAACACGGGCTTTAAATCCAGCTTCTAACCTCTAATCTCCAACCTCTAGGAGCGTTCGACTTGCATGTGTTAAGCACGCCGCCAGCGTTCGTCCTGAGCCAGGATCAAACTCTCCAAAAAATATGCACACTTACCTAAAATTGCCGGCGCTCTCTTTGCAGTTCGCACCAATTATCTCAGGTCAGTCTGTTTTTAGAAAAGTTGATTGTTTGACTCAAATTTTCTTACATTTCGTTCGCCCGGTTCGAAAGTTGCCTCCAGATGGAAGCCCTTCGCCTTGACAAAACAATTTATTTGCATCATCTTCATAATGCTTACTTCGCATGGCGTTTCCTGTTTAGTTTTCAAAGAACAGCATTCTCTGTAAATCGAGGGCTACGCAGAGGGAATATTTTCTTCTCCCTGCCTACTCTGCTTGATTGACGTCCCTCCCACAAGAAGGACGAGTCAGCACGTATTAATATACCACCGCCACAAGAGAAAGACAAACCGCCATAATCGAGCCTATCCCGATTGGGCGGTTTTAAAACGCCTTTATTTCAAGAAATCTCGCTATTTCTAAGTATTTCACCTTTAGATGCTTTTTTTAATCCCGCGGGCGCATTGTGGGAAACAAAATCACATCGCGAATCGATGGAGAATCGGTAAGCATCATAACCAGCCGGTCAATGCCGATGCCGAGGCCTCCCGTAGGTGGCATCCCGTATTCTAGGGAATGCAGGAAATCCTCATCTAACATCTGCGCTTCTTCGTCTCCTGCCTCTCGCTTAGCCATTTGCTGCTCAAAACGTTGCCGTTGATCAAGAGGATCATTAAGCTCTGTAAATGCATTGGCAATCTCACTGCGAGCCATGAATGCCTCAAAGCGATACGTCATGGACGGATCATCAGTTTTACGCTTAGCCAATGGTGACACTTCAAGCGGATAGTCAACAATAAATATAGGCTGAAATAGCTGGTTTTCAACAAATTCTTCAAAAACTTCGTTCATAACTTCCCCGCGGAGCATTCCCGGCTTTATTGCCAAGCCCCTTTCCACAGCTACTGATCGTGCGGCTTCGTCAGTCATTATTTCATTAAAATCAATTCCTGCGAACTGTTTGATAGCAGCCATCATGGTCAGACGGGGCCAAGGTGGAGTCAAGTCCAGTTCTCTTCCCTGAAACGTTAACTTCATCGTACCCAACACCTTTTGAGCCACCGAAGAAATAAGTTGTTCCGTAAGAATCATCATATCTAAATAGTCTGCTTGCGCCTGATATATTTCTACCGATGTAAATTCCGGATTATGTCTAGTAGAAATCCCCTCATTACGAAAAATCCGGCCCAGCTCGTAAACCTTGTCCATACCACCCACTACCAGCCGCTTTAAATGGAGCTCTGTAGCGATCCGCAAGTAAAGATGCATTTCTAAGGCATTATGATGAGTAATAAACGGACGGGCAGATGCCCCACCGGTCAAAGTATGCATCACAGGCGTTTCTACCTCAAGAAAAGCCTGCTCATGCAAGTAATGCCTAATTTCTTGCACAATTTTACTGCGCAAAATAAATACTTTTTTTACTTCCGGATTAACAATCAGGTCCAGATACCGCTGTCGATAGCGCAAATCCACGTTTGTCAGACCATGCCATTTTTCCGGCAGTGGGCGCAATGATTTCGCCAGCAGGCTAAACTCTTTTACGGCTAAAGTTACTTCCCCTCGCCGTGTGCGAAAAGCCTCTCCAGACACTCCGATGATGTCACCCACATCTAACAGTTCAAAAATCTGATAACTTTTTTCCCCCAGGTCATCAAGTCGCAGATAAATCTGAATCTGTCCGCTCTCATCCTGTAAGTTGGCAAATGAAGCCTTACCATGGGTTCTGATAGTCATCAAACGACCTGCCAGCAACACTGGTTGCCCTTCTAGCGCAGCAAAGCGACCGAGCACGTCGGCCGCAAAATGCGTAACCTGGTATTTTTCGCCATATGGCTCAATGCCCAGTTCCTTTAATCTAGCTAATTTTTGACGCCGAACAATTTCTTGTTCGCTGAAGCTTTCACTCATCTCTAGCTGCTCACCACCCATATGAGGAAAATTTCAATGCTAAGATATTTTCATAATTTGATATTTAAGCATCCCTGCCGGCACAGATACTTCAACGATATCATTAATTTTTTTTCCGATAATCGCTTTACCCACCGGAGATTCATTAGAAATTTTGCTTTCCGCTGGGTTGGCTTCCGCAGACCCCACAATTGTGTATTCACAATCTTCATCATATTCTAAGTCCCTCAGAATAACGGTAGAAGCAATGCTGACTATCTCAGAGCTAGTCTCCTCATCGTCTATCAGGCGCACATTGCGCAGCATCTTTTCCAAGGTAATAATGCGGCCCTCAATAAAAGCCTGTTCGTTTTTTGCATCCTCGTATTCCGAGTTTTCCGAGATATCACCAAATGAAATTGCTGTTTTAATACGAGCGGCAACTTCCCTGCGTTTAATTGACTTTAAATGCTCTAGCTCTTTCTCTAAATTTTCCAGGCCACACTGAGTCAAAATTACTTCTTTACTAACCATTTATTTCGCTCCTTCAATGCGTTTTGAGACTACACGCTCAATTATATTCCGCAATGTTGCTACTTACTCCCTGCTTTTACAGGAAATCAGTGCTCACCTGTAAATTAAATAACGAATCGCCCAACGGCGATTCAAACTTCAAAATTTTTTCTTTTTATTTTTTATTATACCTCTGCAAATCCTTAATAATAACAATAAACTACTTGCAATTTTTTCTAATTCATTATAAAACAGGCTTTCTGCTTTGTCAAACTGAAAAATGGCGCCGCTTCTGCTCAGCGTTTTTTCTAACTTGTTCAATTTCCAAAGTTGTAATGGCGCGCTCAAAACTTCGGAACCCGGAAATTTTAAAGCCATGCTTGTCTGCCAAACGACTAATCTCATCAATTTGCGCCACAGACAAATCCCGCCCCAGTGTAAATGACTCATATTTTCCTTCCAAAGAAAGAATCATCGTTTCTGCCATACAAGCGTACGAGGTACGCGGGGGAAAGCCGAAACTAAAACCGAAATCTACCTGCCCGGGCACATCTACCACACCGCCCTCGATCACCAAAACATCATTGCGCAATTCTGCACAGCGCTTTGAAACATCACGAGGTCTAGCCACATCGCAGACCAATGCCCCCGGCTTTAAGTCCAGCACATCAATTACTGCTTCGGCAGAGCCGGTAACTGCAATTATTATATCGGCACGCTGGGTAGCAAACTTGACGTCTGCAGTTACCTTGGCAGCCAAGCCTGTTTCGCGTAAAATCCTGGAGGCTAGACTGTCTAACTTTTGTTTGTCTCTGGCAAGTAGCGTCAAAAAGCGTGCTTCCCTAGCTAGAATTCTAGCACAGACGCTGCCGATAGAGCCGGTGGCACCAACCACAAGGATTTCTGCCTGGGAAAAATCTATCCCCATCAATTCAGCAGCTTTTTTTGTTCCCTGCAAAGCTGTCGCAACAGTATAACTATTCCCGGTGGTAACAGCAATATTTAAGTTCTTTGCCACAGTAATCCCTGCATCACCTACAACTGAAGTCATAGCACCAAGACCGACAACTTTTGCGCCTAATTTTTCCGCTACCTTGCCAGCCCTAATAATCTTGTCGAGCACTTTTTCTTCAGAAAGCGTGACCATTTGCTTTGACGTCAATGGACACGAAACAAAATGTCCCGTAGTTTCGGCATACTCTGAGCGGATCCCAGTAATTTCCGAAACTTTAAAAGGCGGCAAAGCTTTAATCACCGTTTCTACCACCGGAACCGGCCATTTTTTCATAAACTTTAGCTTCCTAAAGACATCCTCCAACTCAATTGGATGGATAATAAAAGCAAATTGTTCCATATTGTCCTCCTGCCTTATTGCTGTAGATGAGTAATTCTTGGCGCAAAGTTGATAGCATTTAAAAGTTCTTCATACTCGGCTGCTCCCAGTTCTCGCCGCTTACCAGAAATAGCAACCAGTAGCGCCTCCATCACGTTGGTGCCAAATGTTCTGCCATAAAGTTCCGGGGTTGTTGTCACCAGCGTCTTTACCCCCCGCTCTGTCAGCAGCGCCACATCATCTCTGGTAGTCGTATTTGTGATAATAATTTTCCCTCTCAAATCAAGAGGCATATAACGTCGAATGAAATGGAAATCTCCAGCGATGAGCTCTGCCTCAGCAAATAAGGCAGGCGCTTTCGGGGTGTTTTCTTCCTGCTGTTTGCCTACAGGGTACAACATGGCCAAGGGCAGTTGACACAAAAGCGGTGCCAATAACCCTGCCACTCTCTCAAGCGCTTTCAATGAGCGAAGGGGCAGGGGAAGGCCAATAGTAAAAATCAAGTCCCCCATTGTCAGACGGCAACCGGCGGCATTTAGTGCCTCTGCCATCCCAAAACGATCCGCCCCGGACATCATTAGCACCTTTGGCGCACCCTGCAACAGTTCAGTATTTTTCTTTAGATGTTGAATCACTTTTCTTTCCAACGTATTCTTCAAACCTGAACCATCCAATATTGGGCTCAATTTCGCAGATTTTACCACATTTTTAGCCTCGCGCAACGTGTAACGCTTTTCTCCGGCAAAAACATAAAGGTCCATGCCGCCAAGCCCAAAAGCAGCCACTTCACCGTCCATGCGCTCGATTAACTTTACCATTTCTTTCAGATCACCATCTGTGCCAATCCGTTCCACACGGCAGGACTGACCCAACAACTCCACGTCTACCGCATGGTTACGCTTTGCTGAACCTAGGCTGATACTGACAACCCGCTTCAATGCTTTCCCTCCCGCTACACGTTAATAAACGGCTCTAGCATTTTTTCCAGCTCTTTGGGATTCACATAGACATCTCCCAGAATCGGCGTACTGCCAATTTCCACCACCAGCATCTCACAGTCTAGCAGTGCTTCCGCCAGACGCTTCCATTTTGCAGAACAAAAAACTAACACCAATTCGCAGCGGCGAAACTGTTCGATAAGCTCCATAACCTGATTAAAAAAATCAAGTCCACTTTTCCCTTCCACCAGCTGCCAACGTTCCTGATCTGATAAAATTAGCTGCTGCTCTATGCCCAAGCGGTTTGCCATAGCAACCAGTTCTTCTTTATTTGCAACCGGAAAAGCCATTAAACCCATTCTGCCTCCCCGGCGAACAGCTCCCATCGTTTCCAATCGAGAAATAAAAGTCCTATCCAATAGTAACTTAGCAGCTACTTCCTGTTGCGACAGACCCAACTGGCGCAGCTGCAAAATTTTACGGATAGTCTCTTCAATTTTGGTTAAATTAAGCAACTTTTCACCGATGCGAATAAATTCCATAGTTCTCCCTCAATAAAATATATTTATGTGCACAAAATTGTATACATAAATATTACCATGAAATACCTGCCGCTGCAAATAATGTTTTCCCATACTAGCTTTCGGCAGTCACATCTGCAAAATGACCAACAGTTCTGCTTTTGTCTTAGCCTGCATAATCCGGTGGCGCACAGCAGCCGCCCTCGGGATTCCTTTAAAATACCAAGCTAAATGTTTCCTCATTTCCCGCACACCGCTGTATTCTCCTTTTAGATTAACTACTAAGTCCAGCTGACGCTTGGCCAGCTCTATCCTTTCAGCAATAGTTGGCTCCGGCAACAAATTACCGCTTGCTAAATAATGAATCGTTCTTTGCAACAACCAGAGATTGCCTAGCGAACCACGTCCGATCATCACCGCGTCACAACCGGTTTCAACCAGCATCCGCTTGGCATCTTCCGGCTGCCAAATATCGCCATTGCCTATAACCGGAATTTTCAAAACTGCCTTAACACGAGCGATGGCGCTCCAATCAGCCTTCCCGCTGTAGCCCTGCTCCCTAGTCCTGCCATGTACTGTTACAGCAGCGGCGCCTGCAGCTTCAACTGCCTGTGCCACTTCAACTACATTGACCGACTGGTCATCCCAGCCTTTGCGCATCTTTACAGTAACCGGCACAGTCGTCGTCTTGCAGACGGCCTCTACAATGGAAACCGCTTTTTTCGGTTCCCGCATCAAGGCACAGCCCTCACCTTTGCCCGTCACCTTTTTAACCGGGCAACCCATATTAATATCAAATATATCTGGTTCCATTGCGGCACAAACAGCGACTGCTTTCGCTAAAACTGTCGGCTCACTACCAAATAACTGAATCCCGAGCGGTCGTTCCTCTTTCGCAAAGCGAGCAAGCTGCAAAGTCTGCTCTGGAGCAGATATCACCCCTTTAGCACTAACCATTTCAGTATATACCAAGGCGCAGCCCATCTCTTTTGCCAACAAGCGGAACGGACCGTCCGTCACACCGGCCATGGGAGCGAGAATGACCTGATTTTTTAAAGTAATATTGCCTATTTCCATAGTCTTCTCCTTTGCTACAAGGGAATTATCATCCTCTTAGCATAGCATAATGAAGGTTACTCAATACAAAAAGCGAATAAATAAGCGCCCTTATCAGACGCTTATTTATTCGCGCTAAGAACTGCTTTGCACTCCTCATGACTAAAAGCGCAGGATTTGCAATTAAGCTACTGCCTAGCCGCTGAGCACTTCCGGCAGCACAAAAAGTTCTTCCGGTGAAACATCTAGCACACGCGCAAACTTTCTAAGCAAGTCAACGCGCGGATATTTGGCTCCCCGTTCAATCGTCGAGAGCATACTGACAGAAATTCCTGCCGCATTAGCTAAATCATCCTGCGTAAGACGCTTCAATCTTCTGAGAGCACGCAAGCGCTTCCCTAATAATTCAGACATAAGCACCCCTCCTGCCCTCTCTCTTCGACATAAAAACAAAAATTCCTTTCTTCCCCACCATTTTTTGCTAAGCAGGCCCTCAGCGGCCGGTGCGCGGGAAAGCTTCAGCTAGTTTCCTGCTCTTTAAGCTCCAGCAAGTCGGCCATTGGAATCAAAATCTTGATTGTGGTACCTTGCCCCAGCGCAGATTCTATTTGAATTTGACCGCACAAGAGCTTAGCCCGCTCATTCATTCCCGCTAGGCCTAACTTGCCGGCTCGGAGCAAGTCACCAATAGGTTTACAGTCAAAACCTTTACCTTTATCGCTCACAGAAATTTTAATGCTTTCTGTGGAATATTCAATCTGAACCTGGGCTTCGCTAACCTCAGCATGTCTGATTACATTCCTTAATGCTTCTTGCACAATCCTAAAAAGGGTAACCCGAACTTCTGGACGCAAAAATATTTTATCGCCTAGAGCACTAAGACTGATGTTGATCCCATGAGTACGGTTAAGTTCTTCAATATACCATTCCACAGATGGGATTAAGCCTAGATCATCTAAAATAGAAGGCCTCAGATCACGACTAAACTGACGAACTTCCTGCAAAATTTCTTTAACTTGTTCAACCATCCCGTACAGAAAACGGGAGTCTGAGACAATGAGATGCTTGCTCGACAAGAGAAACTTCTCCAGTTGATGCATAATCACGATCAAAGATTGAGCCGTGCTGTCATGCAATTCACGACTAATCCGCAGGCGTTCCTCTTCTTGTGCTCGAGTGATGTGGCGAATATAGTATTCAAGATTCTCCTGCATTTTTCTCTCTTCAGTAATATCTTTGGCAATATGCTGAAAACCTTGCGTCCCGCCTATCTGCAGCAAATTAGTAGTCACTTTAAGGATTATTTCCTGCCCTAGGCTGTTAATCATTGTCTGGTCATAAGACCATTCCTTAGGCAAGCCTGCCCAAAGTTGTTTGCGAACAGTTTTTGCTTTGGACAAGTTGTTTTGCGGAATCCAGGAAAAAATATTTTTTTCGCTTAGCTGGGACAACTCTCCCCCCACCATATTGAGAAAAGCTCTATTTCCCGAGATAATATTGCCCTCTAAATCTTCCAGCCAAATAATATCGCTAGTTTTTTCGAAGATTTCTCGATACTGGTTCTCCGCCATCCTGAGTTTCTCTCGCATCATTTTCTGCTCATCAGAAAGAGAAACATTTTCTACCGCCAGGCTTAACTGCGCGGCCAAAGTTTCCAGCACAAAGAGTTCCTGCTTGGTAAAAATCCGTTGCGACCTGCTGACTACTGCAAGAGTCCCAATAATCATATTGCAGGAGATTAACGGCATAATTACTGCAGCATAAATTTTTTCTGCTTGCAACGCACGTTCTAATTTAAACTCCGGCTGACCTGCATACGCAAATAAGGGCTTCCCTGTTTTAACCACAGTACCGTTTAGCCCTTCCCCAACTTGGATTGGCTGTTGTCTAACACTCTCTTTAGAGAATAACCCTTCGGCAAACAAGAGGGTTAACCATCCCGGCTCTTCCGCGAGAGAAAAGATTGCCACCGCATCTACAGCCAGCTTCTCAAGAATAAGCGCAAAGCCAATTTTAACGGCACCTTCACTATCCTTACAAGACACTACGCGCTGGAAATACTCATTAAGAGCAGAAATTTGCTTAACCATTATAAACCTTGCCACTCATTTCTACATCTTTTAGGTTAATCATCCCTTCTTTAAGCGCAACCAAAATTGCTTCCGTTCTGGAGTTTACTTTAAGCTTACTGAAAATGCTCGCCAAATGTGCTTCCACAGTCCGCTTGCTCACGTGCAGTCGTTTGGCAATTTCCTGATTTCTCAAACCACTTGCCACCATAAAAAGCACCTCCAGTTCCCGGTTAGTTAATACATCCGCATTACTTCCGTTTTCAGATTTGTTGTTTCGGCTAAACTTCTGCATTACTTTTAGAGCTACTGAGGGATAAAGGACAGGCTCTCCCCTCGCCACGCTATGAATGGAACGAATCAGTTCTTGGCAGCTTACGTCCTTTAGCAGGTACCCCGACGCACCGGCTTCTAACAAAGCAAAGACGTACTGGTCATAATCGTATGCCGAAAGAATGAGGATTTTAGTACCAGGGCTACACTCTCTGATGCGGCGCGTTGCTTCAATGCCATTTAAGCGCGGCATATTAACATCTAGGATAACCACATCCGGCTTAAAGCGCTGCGCTAACTCCACTGCGCTTTCCCCGTCAGCCGCTTCACCCACAACAATAAAATCTTCCCGCTCCTCCAAGAGTTTGCGAATACTTTCACGAACAACAGCATGGTCATCAGCCAACAGAATACTCACCTTATTCAAAACCATCTCTCCCCCTTAAATTACAGCACCTCTCAAAAGAATAAGCCCTTTTGGTGAAGAAGGCACCCATTTGTCCAGAGGTATCTCTCCGGCTCACTGACCTCTGACCTCTGACCTCTGACCTCTGACCTCTAGAGAGGCACCCCCGCAGTCCAGAGGTGCCTCAGCAACATCTACTCTTATCTATATATTAGCTGAAATACTCTTTTGATGCTTCTTTTCTTGATTGCTAGGGAGATTTCCTTCTTTTTCTCCCACAACTTTCCGCCGGTTTTTCATTTCAGCAGAAATTTGTTCCGAAATATCTCGCTCTACTTCAACTGACAGCGCTCTCGCCAGATCTCTTAGAATGTTTAAGTTATCCTTGCCGCCGGGAGGAAGGAAGGCAGGGTTAAGCTGCTGGATCCTCCCCTCACTGTTTGTTACTGTGCCTCTGGTTTCGGCAAAGGTGGCCGCAGGCAAAATGATATCTGCTTTGCTTAAATCCGCCCGCCAAGTGGATGTTACTACCACCGTAAACATCCCCTCATCAAAAATGTCACTATCAAGGCTAAAATCATCGCCAACAATTAACATCCCTAACAAATCACCATTTTTAGCAGCCGCCAACTGCTGTGGCAGCGTCATGCCGGCAGTGGAAGGCAGCGGCAACCCTGTTTCATGGCAATAATTCATCCTCGCCGCAAGATCCTCCATTCTCTTCCCGCCGGGTAGCAGGCGCGGGTGCACACCCATTTCCAACTGTCCTCTGCTGTTGCCGCCTTTAAACAACTGTAGCACACCTTGCCCCCGTTTATTTCTGCCGGTTGCCTGCGCAATTTCCAGCAGAGCCGTCATCTCAGCATCATCCAAAGCTTCTCCATCCACCACCACAACCGGTCGGCGAGCGCGCAGATAGAGATGGAGAAGTTCAATGACTTTAGCCGGCTTAACGCGGACAGTTCCCGGCAGTTCCAGTAAGCGGTGCTTAATTTCATCATCGCTTAAAAGCAAACCGAAATCTCCTGCCACCAGCCCATAACGTTTCAGATATGCTTGGATAGCCTGAAGAAGCTTCAGCATCTTCCAAGGATTAGTGCGCACTGTCAGAGTTGCCTGAGGGTCAAGCCGTGTAGCCTGCGGACTAAGGACAGCCAACTTGCCGCCTTTTGCTACAGCCTGCCGGATTTTTTGGGCAATAATGGGGTAATCAACCGTTGGATCCGTGTTAATTACCAGAATAAAATCACTCGTCATTAAATCATTGTAACTAATTCCGACGGCTTGAGGGAGTGCGGCTGTTGCCAAATATTCTGCGGCAACAGGCCTGGTGCTGTCAATATTATTTGTCTGGAGAGAGAGCCGGGCCAACTCTTGTGCCAAATAGTTTTCTTCGTTGCTTAGAGCGGGCGATACTAATACGCCTATACTGTCGGAACCATAGCGGGTACTGATTTTTTCCAGCATCGCTGCTGCCGAGCCGATAGCCTCTTCCCAACTAACTTCCTGCAATTTCTCACCATTTCTGCGCAAAGGTGACTTCAAGCGTCCAGAGCTATGAACAAAACGGTATTCAAAAGCACCTTTTTTACATAGATTGCCATGATTTACTTCCCCTCGCAAAGGAGAAGTAACTCTTGCTATTTTATCTCCCACCACATGCAATTCCAGCGCGCAGCCGGTGCTGCATTGAACGCAGGTTGTGGCCACAACCGCGTCAGCCCGGAAAGGCCCCGGTTTCGACAAAGGACTAACTGCAGTCAGCGCCCCCGTTGGACAAGCAGAAATACATTGGCCGCATGATTCGCACATGGTTTCGGCAAGCGGCAAAGCCATGGCGGGCTTTACTACTGTATCATAGCCACGGTTAACAAAGCCTAGTGCACCAATCGCCTGCACTTCTTGGCAAATCCGCACACAGTTCCCGCAAAGAACGCATTTATTTGCGTCATGATTGACATAGCGATGATCATGGTTAATCTTATAGCGCTTCTTGCTGACGCCCAGACGTTGTGTGTCAATCTGATATTCTGTGGCCAGTTTGCGCAAAGTGCAATTAAACACATCTTCACAGCCGCAGGAGAGACAACGTTTTACTTCTTGATTGACACCTTCCCTGCTTAGCCCCAAGTTAAATTCGTTAAAAATTTTAACCCGCTCCATTGGCGATGTATGAACTTCAGGAGTACGCGCGATTCTTTCCCTCTCACCCAAATCGGCAGGCTCCAGCTCGTGCAGTTTGCCCATACTGCAATTAAACGGCTTTTCTTCCGGTATAAGCGTGGCACCGGTCAAATACAAGTTGATGGCTCGAGCCGCCTTGCGAGCTGCCGCTATCGCCTCTACCGCAGTAGCCGCCCCACTGACACAGTCTCCGGCAGCAAAGACACCGGGTTCACTCGTGCACCCCGTTTCCGTGTCAGCCTCCATCGTCTGCCAAGCGCTCAGGCCGACACCGCTTACGGCTGCAATCTCCTTGTCAACCACCTGACCTATTGCCAAAATGACCGTGTCAAACGCCAACTGATACTCCGACCCCAAAATAGCCACGGGCCTGCGACGATTGGAACTATCCGGTTCGCCTAGCTCCATACAAATGCATTCCAGCGCTGCAAGCCGACCGTCTTGTGCTAAGCAAAGAGTGGGATTAGTCAGAAAACGGAATTCAACACCTTCTTCTTCAGCTTCCAAAATTTCTATGGGACTAGCAGGCATCTCTTCCTTGCTGCGGCGGTAAATAACGACGACCTCTTCCGCGCCGAGACGCAAAGCAGTACGGGCTGCGTCCATAGCCGTATTCCCACCGCCAACAACAGCCACTCTGCGGCCAAGCTGCGGCGCCCGGTTTTCAGAAACCATCCTCAGAAAATCGATTCCTTTTAGAATCCCCGGCATTTCTTCGTTAGCTAGACCTAAACCTTGGGCTGACTGACAGCCAATACCAAGAAAAACAGCATCATATCCGTTTTTTAGGTCGGCAAGTGTATAGTCCCGGCCAAAAACTTCACCCAAGCGCACCTCTTGGCATAAATCAGTAATCAGCTTTATTTCCTGATCCAGCAACAACTTGGGCAGACGATACTCAGGAATGCCGTAGCGCAGCATTCCGCCCAATTCAGGGCCGGCATCAAAAAGAGTCACCCGATGACCTGACAAGGCCAGGTAATACGCTGCCGTTAGTCCAGCCGGTCCGCCGCCTACGACAGCAACTGAAAAGCAGCTATCGCCCTTGACTTGCGGCAGGTAAGAAGTCAAAGCCTTTAAGTCATAGTCGCCCGCAAAGCGCTTTAAAGCACAGATATTAACCGCACCATCCAAAATATTACGACGGCATTCTGTTTCGCAAAAACGGGGGCAAACCCGCCCGCATACAGAGGGAAGGGGCAACTTTTCCTTTATCAGCGCGGCTGCCTTTAAATTTTGGCCGTTGCCAATATGGGCAATAAAGCCCTGGATGTCAATTTCAGCGGGGCAAGCCTGTTGGCAAGGAGCCACACAGTCACCACAATGTTCAGAGAGCAAAAGCTCTAACGCAACCCGGCGTAAATCAGCCACGCGTTCACTATTCGTGGTTACTCGCATGCCTTCACTGACCTGCGTACCACAGGCCGGCACAGCCGCCGGGCGTCCCTCCACTTCCACAAAACATAAACGACAGGAGCCAAAAGGTTTTAATCTTGGGTCATAGCAAAGATGGGGTACATCAAAACCGTTAGTTAATGCTACCTCTAGCAGATTGGAACCCTGCTCAACAAAAATCTCTTTCCCGTCGAGCAAAATAGCCACTTCTTTCATCTCATCACCCCCACCCGCTCTACTTCTACACTCTGCCGGCTTTCGGCTGCCGGCTTGGAAAGCACAACAATGCAATTAAACTTACAGCTATTGATACACAGTCCGCAGCGCAGACAATTTTCAGCATCTATCACATGGGGTGCTTTCTTTTCTCCGCTAATGGCATTTACCGGACATTGCTTTACGCATAGTCCGCACCCTTTGCAGTCTTCTGCCACAATCTCGTAATCAATTAGCGCCTTGCATACCTTAGCCGGGCAGACTTTATCCCGAACATGAGCCTCATATTCTTCCCTAAAAAACTTAATGGTTGTGAGTACAGGATTTGGCATGGTCTGCCCTAACCCGCACAGTGAACCGGCTTGGATTTTCTCCCCCAGCGACTGCAATGTCCCAATATCTTCTTCCTTGCCTTCACCGGCAGTGATTCTCTCCAAAATTCTTAACATTTGCTCGGTACCTATCCGGCAAAATGTACACTTCCCGCAAGACTCTTCCCTGGTAAACGAAAGAAAAAATTTAGCCACATCCACCATGCAGGTTTCCTCATCCATCACCAACAGCCCACCGGAACCCATGATGGCACCGATCTTTTTTAAGGATTCATAATCTACCGGCGTATCTTCCAGCGTAGCCGGGATGCAGCCGCCGGACGGTCCTCCCGTCTGGACAGCCTTGAGTGGCTTGCCTGAGGAGATTCCGCCGCCAATCTCAAAAACAATCTCCCTAATCGTCATCCCCATAGGTACTTCAATCAAGCCACCGCGGTTCACCTTGCCGGCCAGAGCAAAAACCTTTGTGCCTTTGCTTGCCTCAGTGCCATAAACACTGTAGGCAGCAGCGCCTAAAGCAAAAATCCTCGGTACGTTGGCAAACGTTTCTACATTATTAATGGAAGTCGGCCTGCCAAATAAGCCGGCTTCAGCTGGAAAGGGGGGACGAAAACGAGGCATACCTCGCTTACCCTCAATTGATGCGATGAGCGCCGTTTCTTCCCCGCAAACAAATGCTCCGGCCCCTTCCCGAATATAAATTTCAAAATCGAACCCGACGCCAAGAATGTCATGGCCCAAGAAATAGTGCTCCTTTGCCTGGGCGATGGCCACCTTTAAGCGGCGAATGGCGAGCGGGTATTCCGCGCGGATGTAGATATAACCAACATTGGCGCCGATAGCATAGGCCGCAATCAGCATCCCTTCCAAAACGCTGTGCGGGTCGCTTTCCAAAATACTGCGATCCATAAAGGCCCCGGGGTCACCTTCGTCCGCGTTACAGATTACATATTTCTGTGCCCCTTTAGCCTGAGAAGCAAAGGTCCATTTTAAATGTGTCGGAAAGCCGGCGCCTCCCCGCCCCCGCAAACCGGAAGCCTTAATTTCGGCGATTACCTCCTGTTGTGTCAGTGCGAGCGCCTTTTCCAAACCTTTATATCCGCCTGCAGCCAAATAGCTTTGGATGTTTTCCGGGTCTATTTCACCGCAGTTATGCAACAAAAACCGTTGCTGCTTTCCTAAAAAACTGGCGGCTTCACCGTCTTTTTCAGATCCTTGGAGCAAAAGATCCTCCGCCGGCACGCCCCCCTGAATGTGCTCCGTCACAATGCGTAAGGCATTTGCCAAATTAACATTGCCATAAAGATAACTTTTGCCCTCAGGAGAGATTACTTCTACCTGCGGTTCACAGTAGCAAAGCCCCCTGCAGCCTGTGCGCTGTAAATAAATCCCCTCTTTCGCTAGGGGATCCTTGAGCAGGTCATAAACTTTTCCTGCCCCTGCTGCAATGCTGCAGGAAGCAAGCCCTATTTTCACCTGATACTCAGCCATTGGGGCAGCCCCCTCCGCATGCCACTGCATCATGTGCGCAATCACTTTTCCCCTTGCGGACTTCGCCAATAACTTTGCCCACAGATGCCGGAGTCAACCGGCCAAAAGTTTCTTCGTTGACGGTAATAACCGGCGCCAAGCTACAGCAGCCAAGACAAGCTACTTTTTCCAGCGTAAACTTGCCATCGGGACTGGTGCCGCCTCCGCGCGCACCCGTCTCATGTTGCACTGCTTCCGTAATTTTTTCTGCTCCGGCCAAGTGGCAAGCTGTACCATGACAAACCTGAATTAAATTCTCACCAATAGGTTCCATCCGAAATTGCGAATAGAAAGTAACGATACTATAAAGCTCACTAGCCCAAATCCCCGATAATTCGGAAACACGCTCCAAAACTTCCGGCGCCACATAGCCAAAAGCATTTTGAATATCCTGCAAAATTGGAATGGCAGCACCGGGATCGACATTATGGCGCTGGATAATGGCATCGATCACAAAGAGCGGATTCTTTTCTTTTAAGATTTTAAGTTCATTCATCACTAAAGCGCTCATCCCATATCCCTTTCTTTGCTTCTATTTTTTAGGTCAGGACTTCTTCTTCATGCCTGAGCGCCTTGAGTAATTCGCGCTTGGAAGTACGATGCCGCTCAAAGATACTGACAATCTTCAAAATCGAGACATTTTCCACCCAATACAACGAATTTATCTTGCGTGACACGGCCTCGACGCTGACAGCAGCCTCAACCATCACTACCATGTCGCAACTTCCCACCACCGGGTCAACGAAATCCACCTCAATTAAATCTTCCAGATCCAAGACAGCCTTGCGAAAATCATCATGCCGCACATCGTCTTTTGCATTTACCAACAAATACGCTCTTAAACCCACTCTTAAAACTCCTCTCTTAATTTGGAATTTTTCTCTACTCTAATTTAACCACAAAGCAATTTCCGGCACATCGGTAACTCTTTCATTTATTCGTTACTATTTTCACTTATTCTCTTACTGTTAGTTTTACTGACAGACCCTAAGTATTTTCCGCATTTTTCCTAGGCATAAATACTGCATCTCACTGTAAAAGAACAAATAAAAAACCGGCAGCATCCCATCTGCGGCCGGCACTTTCTTTTCTCCAGTTTGTTTATCCTGTCTTTTGCAATGTCTCCCATTTACCGCAACGACCGCCCCAACGCGCCAAGATTTTATCATCCACGGTAATATTAACAATCTCGCAGAGATTAGCACAACTCTGACAGTCAAAACTCGAGGCTTGGTACTCCATTTCCGAGACTGCAAAGCCGCGGAAATCTGTTCTCTGCTTTTCCCGAGCGGTTGACCTAGCTAAAAGGGCGGCGCCGATGGCACCCATCACGTTAAAATAGGGCGGCACAGTAATTTTCATGCCCAGCGCTTTTTCAAATGCGGCGCAGATCCCAGCGTTAGCAGCCACTCCTCCCTGAAAGACGACCGGCGCTAAAACTTCCTTGCCTTTGCCCACATTATTGAGATAATTGCGAACTAGGGCATCACAAAGTCCGGCAATAATATCGGCTACAGGGTGACCCATCTGCTGCTTATGAATCATATCAGATTCGGCAAAAACCGAGCATCGTCCGGCAATACGAACCGATCCGTTGCTTAACAATGCCAACTCACCAAATTCCTCTATAGGAATATTCAACCTTGCCGCCTGGTGGTCCAAAAATGAGCCGGTCCCGGCAGCACAAACGGTATTCATAGCAAAATCGACCACAATCCCGTCTCGCAAAACGATAAACTTGGAATCCTGGCCACCTATTTCCAGCACAGTCTGCACATCAGGCACCAAATGCGAAGCCGCCACAGCATGGGCTGTAATTTCATTTTTAACAGTATCCGCACCGACAATTACCCCGGTCAGCGTTCTCGCACTACCGGTGGTGCCTACACCGCAGATTTCCACATTCTTGCCCTTTAGTTCCGCTTCTACCTGACGCATCCCCTCTTGCACAGCCTTAATCGGCTGACCGCTCGTACGGAGATACAAACTGACCAACACTGCGCCCTGCTCGTCAATAACTACTAAATTTGTACTGACGGAACCAACATCAATCCCTAAATATGCCTGCATAAACCCGCCTCCTGTCTGCTACTCTCTTCCGAAGTAAAACAAGAAAAACGCTTCGCGCTTTATCCAAAGATGCGTTTTTCTTGTCCGCTAGGGGCTGCCGCCCCTTCGGCGAGCCTGCGGGCTCTGAGCACCCCGCGAGCGTAAGGGTGAATCCCCCCTACGAC
>JAGXTN010000002.1 GCA_018333455.1 Dethiobacter sp.
GGGGGGGGAGTAGTGTCTTTTTCTTGCTGATTATGCTGCTTTTCAAGCACCATCAGCACGAGCAGCAGGCTGTCGATCACTTTGCTCTGCTCGAGCGCCTGCGGACTGCCTAGACCGTACTTGCTCACGAGCAAATAAAGCTTTGCCCTCTCCTGCTCCATCAGTTCCATAATTTCTCTAATTTTCTCTTGTTTCATCAGCACACACTCCGCGATAAATGCTTTCCGGCTGCATAGCCACAGCAGGCACACAAGCATAAACATATCTAAACTAACTGCTTAACACAAGGGGAAATATGTAGAAAAAAGTATTTTTGCGAGATATTATTTGTTTGTGAGGCATAAATTTTGTTTTTACGAACTATTGCAAAGGAAATCCGCAAATCAACCAGAATCTTTTAGCAAGATTCTCTCTTTGCCACTATCAACCGTCAGACGGAAAGGAGCTTATCATGGGACATCTAGGCATCCAAAAAGAAGAGGTTTACAAAGCACTGGCAAAAAGACTAAATAAAAACCCGGTAGGTGCGCCACTAAACGAAACATTAATGCAGATTCTCTCCATCATGTATACAGAACAGGAAGCGGCGATCGGCGCAGCATTCCCAGCCGGGTTTACTACGCTGGATAAACTGTCACAGACTACCGGCTTACCGGCAGCAGAGCTGCTTTGCCAACTTGAGCAAATGGCTGATAAAGGCCTGGTTTTTGATATTCCCCGTCACGATACCCACTATTATCAGCTAAGCCCTTTGGTAATCGGTTTTTTTGAATATACCTTTATGCGCGCATCATCAAAACTACCGCTCAAGGAACTGGCAGAATTATTCGAGCGGTATCACCGGGAAGATGGTGTCGTCAACGAATTTTTTGGCGCTGACACTAAAATGTTTCAAACCTGGGCCTACGAAAGTTTGCTGCCAACCGACCTGGAAACAGAAACAGAAGTATTAACTTATGAAAAAGCATCCGAGATGATCCGCGATGCCGGCGGTGGCTCGCTGACCATGTGTTACTGCCGCCACCAAGCCTGGCACCTAGGCGAAGCCTGCAAAGCGCCCATCGAGGATGTCTGCATGTCCCTAGGCAGTGCTTCCGAATGGCTTGTCAGGCGCGGCTTCGCCCGTCCTGCAACCACTGACCAACTGTTACACGTTCTGGAACAGACGGAAGAACTCGGTCTTGTCCATCTTGCAGACAATGTACAGAAAAAACCGGCCTATATCTGTCACTGTTGCGGTTGCTGCTGCGGTCTGCTCCGCTCCATCAACCGGCACGAAACCCCCTCCGTCCACGCCAGCAACTTCCTCCCCGCCATCAGTCAAGCAGCATGCACAGGCTGCGGCGCCTGCGTGGAGCGCTGCCATGTTAATGCTCTGCAACTGACAGAGACGGCGGGAGAGACCCATGCCGAATTACTGGCAGAGCGCTGTCTGGGCTGCGGTGCCTGTATCCGCGGTTGCCGGCAGTCGGCAATCAAGCTGCAGAGAAAGAGCAAGCTCTATCTGCCGCCTAAGGACAAGAGGGAACAGATGGCAAACATCGCCCAAGAAAAAGGGAAACTGACCAAAGCTAATCTTTAGCATCACCAGCCGAAGCGGCAACGCTGAACTCTAATCACTGAAATTTAAACTGTTTCAGTTCGCTGATTAATCTATCCGCATTTGCCCTCAGCTCCTCGGCTGAAGCATTAATCTCTTCCATGACAGAAGCCTGCTCCTCTGTGGATGCGGCAATTTCCTGACTGCCGGCACTAATCTCCTGCGCTCCAGACGAAACCTTCTCAATCTTCTGCACAATCCGCTGGACATTTCGGACGATTTCCTGAAATGTCTCTCCGCTATTTAGAACGGCTTCCGTTCCGGCCCGAACCTTTTTAACGCCATCTTGCATACTATTGACGGCATTGCCGCTTTCAGCCTGTGTTTCCCTGACTAATTTGCCGATTTCATCAGCCGCGTTTCTGCTTTGCTCCGCTAGTTTGCGCACCTCTTCCGCAACGACGGCAAAGCCGCGCCCCTGTTCACCCACCCGAGCAGCTTCAATTGCCGCGTTTAAAGCAAGTAAATTTGTTTGTTCTGCCACGTCTGTGATTAAATCGACGATGCTGCCGATCTCCTTTGAGCGCTTGTCAAGACCGTTAATCACATTGCGCAGCTCTTCCACCATGACATTAATCGCCTGCATCTGCCTTGCCGCGTTATCTATGGCGGCACTGCCGGCGGCGGCACTGTTTGCCACTTCGCTTGAGATTTCTGCCATGTCTTGTGCGCTGCCGCTTAATTCCTGCGCATTGCTGGCAAACTGATTTGCGCTGGCAGCCACTTCCTCCATGGTGGAGCTTGCCGATTCCACTGCCTGCGACAGTGCTTCGCTCCCCTCGTTGACGCCCGCAGCCGTCTGGCTAGCCTCCCGCATCAAATTGCGCAGCGATTCATTCATCGTGTTAAAAGCATTTGCCAATTCGCCAATTTCATCCTGCCGCTTAATTTCGGTATGCACAGTCAAGTCGCCGGCAGCCACCTTTTTGGCGACTGCAGTCACCTGGGAAATGGGCTTAGCAGTACTTGCCGCAAGCAAGTATCCCGCGGCTGCGACCAAGCCGATCGTCAAGAGCAAAATCGCGATCAGCCGGTATTGCATTGCGTCTAAGCTGGCAAAAGCTTCGCTTTCATTCTTTTCAAAAACTAAACCTGCATAGCTGCCGCCAAAAGGGACTACTCTAACGACGCCAAGGACGTTTTGTCCCTCGTTGCCGGCGTAGATTCCCTGCCAGCGAAAATCGGCATCACCCCGACGAAGAGGATCAGCCAGCGTCTGTACGGCTGTCGTTTCCATCGTTAGCCGCAAGGCTGACTGCTCCGCACCTTCACCCTGTAATCTGTCTGTCAGAAGCAATCCCTCTGCGCTGATGAGATAGGCGTCTACCGACTCGCCAAGCTTGCCGATCCCCTCGTGCAGCAGGCTGTCAAGTGTCTGCCCGCTGCTCACCAGGCTGACCGTGCCTACTATTTCCCCGGTGCCGCCGCTGCCTTTCACCGGCGCAGAGAGCACAAGCACATTCTCGCCCAGCTCCGCTGAGGCATACAGCTCAGACCAGCTAAGCTGCCCGGCAAGAGCACCGCGAATGTATTCGCGCTGCGAAAAATCTTTTTCTAGCTCAGCTCCTGTTAAGCTGTAAACTACTTTTCCCGCCGCATTCGTCACAAAAAAAGAGAGTACGCCTTTTTTGCCCTTAAAAGTCTGAGCGTAAGCGTCAAGCCTGTCTTTCCCTGCCAGCCAAAGCGGATCCGTTTCATCCCAGTTTGCGTTTTTTAACTGCTGCAAAGGTGCTAAAACAAAGCTTGTTTTAGCAATGTCTTGCAGCTCTCTTTGCTTTTCCTGAAAATAAGCAGGCACTGCGACGCTCTTTAGCTCCGCCACAGCACAGACCCCGCCAAAAATTTCGGTTTGGATATTCCTTTGAGCGTCAAAATATGCCAAAAGACTAACAATAATTACAGGCAGCAAACCGACGAGTAAAAACAAGAAGGTAAATTTGACTTTTAAATTCATTTTTCCTGACATCACGCACTCCCTTATTTTGGCAAATTTCTCTTTTCCTGCCGCACAATAAAAACGCTGCGCGCTTTAAAAAAAATACAATAATTATTACTAGTTTACAATTCTTCATCCTTCGTAACTTTCCTGCCATAAAATTTAAAATTTACCTATTATCCACCATTTTTCGATTAGGAAACTGTTATGGTTTTCCTGCATAGTAAAAATAATCCTTCACCTACCCTGAAAATAGCGACTACCATATCGGGTAGGAGGGAAAACTGAACAGTTTTCCCGACCTCCCACACCACCGTACGTACCGTTCGGTATACGGCGGTTCCTAAGTTTACACCTTAACGGTTTTAAAGTAATCCAGGAAGAACAGA
>JAGXTN010000129.1 GCA_018333455.1 Dethiobacter sp.
CTGCCGCCCCTTCGGCGAGCCTGCGGGCTCTGAGCACCCCGCAAGAGTAAGGGGCACGCCCCTTACAAACCCCAACGCATAGGATCGTAGCTTCCCTGAACGATATAATTTCCTATGCTATAAAATAAGGAGTACGAAATCTAAAGTGATTTCATACTCCTTAGCGATAGAGCTGATTTTAAACAAAATGGTGCCCGAGGTCAGAGTCGAACTGACATGCCATAAGGCAACGGTTTTTGAGACCGCCGCGTCTGCCATTCCGCCACTCGGGCACGTTTCTTAGCAATGTGTATGATATCATAAAGCAAGAAGTTTTGCAAGCAGGGTTGTGCGTTAAAAAAGTTGTATTATCAATAGGGTATTACGCTTGTCGTGTTAAATTAGTTGACTGGGAGGTTGATAGTGATGGTAAATAAAGAGCGTTTGGTGCATACCTTTTTAGAGATTGTCCAGGTGAATAGTCAAACCAAGAATGAACGGGCGATGGCCGATTATCTCAAAGGGAAACTTGGTGAGCTGGGGCTTGCGGTGAAGGAAGACAACGCAGGAGAGGTTTTCGGCGGCAATGCAGGCAATGTTATTGCGACGCTCGAAGGAAAGGCAGACAAAAAGGCGCTGCTCTTGTCGGCACATATGGACAGAGTTGCGCCGGGGGAGAATATTCGTCCGGTGGTGGAGGGAGACCTGATTAAAAGCGGCGGCGAGACAATTTTGGGTGCTGATGACGGTGCGGGTTTGGCAGTAATTTTAGAAGTGCTGCAGGTGTTGAGGGAAAACAATTTGCAACATGGTTTGCTGGAAGTTGTATTTACCGTGGCGGAAGAGGGCGGCTTAAATGGCTCGAAGGGGTTGGATGTGGAGAGTTTAGTGGCCAAGCAGGCGGTAATTTTTGACAGCAGCGGAGATGCAGGGATTGTCATCAACCAGGCGCCTGCTCAGGATGAAATTGTTGCCAGAGTTTATGGGCAGGCAGCTCATGCCGGCGTGGCACCGGAAAAAGGCATTAATGCGATTGTGGTGGCAGCCAAAGCCATTGCCAAAATGCAGGTAGGTCGGCTTGATGAGGAGACGACGACTAATATCGGGGTGATAACAGGTGGAAAAGCGACAAATATCGTGCCTGATTTTGTAGAAGTACGGGGGGAGGCACGCAGTTTTAGGGAAGAAAAACTACAAAAGGCGACGGAGACCATGATGGCGGCCTTTACCTCCGCTGCCGCCGAGGAAAATGGTCGCGTGGAAATGGACGTAAAACGGCTTTACGCGGCATATCATCATCCGGAAGACCATAAACTTTTGCAGCTGGTTAAAAAGGCAGGGGAGGCTGTAGGCCTTAAAATTATTATCCAATCCAGCGGCGGCGGCAGTGATGCCAATATTTTAAACGGCAAAGGGATTGACGCTGTGAATTTGGGTGTGGGTAATGGGGAAGCACATACGCTGCAAGAGTTCCAGAAGATTTCCGAACTACTGAAAGTGGCGGAAATGGCCGTTAAAATTGTGGAGTTTGCTTAGCTTCACCAATCCGGCAGGGTGCGCATATATTAGAGTGTGATTGTACGTAAGGGGGTGATGATTTGCGCACTCAAAGGGCGGGCGCTTTAGTTCGCAAATTAGTCGGTTTGGCGCTGGCGGTGGGAGGAGCCACCATACTCACCAGTTTTTTGCCGGGGTATATTTGGATTTTGCTCTTGGGTTTCGGTTTGATCTGGGCCGGCTGGTTCGTATTTCGGGTAGAGCGTCTCTATTAGAAAGGGGGATAATCATGCGCTTTTACACAATTAAGGTGCCGAGATTCATCGCTAAAATATTAGAAACCATCTTTGGGATTGCAAAAAAATAAAAAAAGCGCGTCTGCGCTTTTTTTGTAGTAGCATAGGAAATTATATTTGGCTATCCGACGCGTTTTACTTTTCCGGCCTTTAGGCAGCGGGTACAAACTTTTACCCGGCGGGTGCAGCCATTAACCAGAGATTTTATTTTTTGCACATTTGCCTTCCAAGTGCGTTTCGTCTTGATGTTTGAGTGACTAACCGCAAATCCTGTTTCTGTTCCTTTTCCGCAGACAGTGCATCTTCTTGACAATCTTGACACCTCCTTGCCGGATCCTCAGTATAGGCCGGTGAATAAATGTAACTTAAAAATATTTTTGCAGCGCCCGCCACGTCTCGCTTTTTCTTTGTTAGAGATGACAAATTAAAGGTGAGTGTTGTTTTGCCGCACGATAGTTGAATTCTAACATACCGATATAGCTCTTGCAAGTAAATAATTTGCAGGCAGGACTTTTAGCTTAATTTATGGAATAATTATTTGGTGGGCAAAAAAGGTTAGGAGGAATGATGATGAGAGCCAGCAAAGAAATGACAATCTTTGAAATGATTCGCTCCCATCGAAAAGCCATAGATGTCTTCAAGTCGTTTGGCATGTCTTGTAGCGGCTGCATGGCCGTGACGGATGAGAGTATTGAAAAAGGGGCGAGCCGCCACGGAGTAGATCTAAATCGCTTGCTTAGTGAGTTGAATGCCTTATTTGAGCAGGAGGAATCTAAATGAGTAATGAAATGGAAACGAAGCTGGGTAAGGTGATCATTTCAGAGGAACTGATTGCTATGCTGGTGGGTGTTTCAGCCGTTGAGTGTCATGGGTTGGTTGGCATGTCTTCTCGAAAGCTAAAAGATGGAATTGCCGAGCTGTTAGGTCGTGACAAGCTGAGTCGTGGCGTAGAAGTAAAGCTAGAAGGTGACCAACTCACAGTTGACCTTCATATTATTGTCGCTTATGGTGTAAAAATTCCTGAAGTAGCAGCTAATGTGATGGATAAAGTTAAGGCTGCCTTAGAAAAGCAGACGGGGCTCACTGTGACACAGGTTAATGTCCATGTTCAAGGCGTGCGAGTGACTGATAAATGAGACTATTGCCAGAAACAACCGATATAAGCTTAGAAAATTTCCTGGAGATATTTTCCAGGTATTTTTGTCTTCAGAAAGAGAACTATTATTCATTTTTAGGAAAACACTGCTAGTATATATACATTTAGGCGAGCCAATACTAAAACCACAAACAAAAAAAGGAGGTGATTTTGTTGACAACTAACAAAGTAAATCAGCAAGGTCGCAATCGAATTCTTGTCGCCGGCGCTGAGCAAGCTCTGAACCAATTTAAGAACGAAATCGCCAGCGAATTAGGACTCGACTACAATGGTGACAAAGGGAATCTCACTTCCCGTCAAAATGGTTATGTTGGCGGTTTGATGGTGCGGAAAATGATTGCTCAAGCTGAAAGTCAAATGGCGGGTAAAACGGGTGGCAGTTAATTAAGGGATCGGTTCATAAAAAAGCGGTTAGGTGTAAGCCTTGCCGCTTTTTTTATCGTCGCAAAAATGGGTTCAACAGAAATGACTTCCCTAGGTAATGGTTGCTTGTTATAATAATTATAGGCAAGCAGAATGAAAAAATAGGGGAGGATTTAAAATGACAGATTGGAGCGGAAAGTCAACCGATCCGGCAGTTCAGCAAATGCTGGGCAAGGCGGAAAGTGAGGGAATTGAAACCGTTTGGGATCGATATAAAGATATGCAACCGCAATGCAAGTTTGGGGATGCAGGCCTCTGTTGCAGACATTGTTTACAAGGCCCGTGCCGGATAAGTTTGCGTGGCGGCAAGCCGCAACTGGGCATTTGTGGTGCCACGGCAGACGTTATTGTGGCCAGAGGGTTGGCACGTACCATTGCTGCCGGTACGGCAGGCCACTCGGGGCATGCTAAGCATTTAGCCCATACGCTGAAAAAGCTTGTGCGTGGACAAGCGCCCGACTATGCCGTCAAAGATCAAGCGAAGCTGCGGACAGTAGCTGAACGTCTCGGTCTAGAGATTGATACGCTGACGGTAGAGGAGATGGCCTCGGCTGTGGCTGAAGCTGCTTTGGCAGATTTTCATGAAAAGGATACGCCTGTGCTGTGGGCGATTAATGGCTTGCCTGCTAAGCGTGTTGAGTTATTTAAAGAAAGCAAATTGTTGCCTGCGGGTATCGATCACGAAATAGCTGAGATTATGCACCGTACATCGATGGGCTGTGATGCCGACGCTACCAATATTTTGTTGGGAGCTCTTCGTTGTGCGCTTGCCGACTTAGCAGGGTGCAGTATGGGCACGGATCTTTCAGATATTCTTTTTGGTACACCGCAGCCTAAAGTAACAGAGTGCAATTTGGGCGTGCTGAAACCTGAATGTGTAAATATTGCAGTACATGGGCACAACCCTGTTTTGTCAGAAGTAATCTTGGCAGTAAGCCGCCAGATGGACGAAGAGGCCAAGCAGGCTGGAGCAGAACGAATAAATGTGGTGGGAATTTGCTGTACCGGCAATGAAGTGTTGATGCGTCACGGCGTACCGCCCTGTACCCACTCGGTAAGTCAGGAGATGGCGTTTATGACCGGTGCCCTTGATGCCATGGTTGTAGATTACCAGTGTGCCCTTCCGTCGGTGGTAACAACGGCTGCCTGTACCGGAGGCACAGTGGTTACCACGATGGAAATTGCCAAAATTTCCGGAGCGACACATGTTGACTATGCTGAAGAAAATGCGATGGAGAATGCGAGAAAGATTGTTCGTCTGGGGATTGATGCTTTTAGGCGGAGGCAGGGTAAAACAACAGATGTGCCAGCCGACCGCCAAAAGGTAATAACCGGCTTTTCCGTGGAAGCTCTTGTCCAAGCCTTGGCAAAGCTAGATAGTGCCGACCCGCTAAAACCATTAATCGACCAGATTGTGGCAGGCAATATCCGGGGAGTTTGTCTCTTTGCTGGTTGCAATAACGTGAAGGTTCCTCAGGATTTAAACTTTACGACTGTTGCGCGTCGGTTGCTTAAAGAAAACGTTTTAGTTCTGGCTACCGGCTGTGGCGCCGGAGCGCTTATGCGCCATGGACTCATGGACCAGGCCAGTGTCGAGGAAACTTGCGGGGATGGGCTGAAAGCAGTACTTACTGCTATCGGTGAAGCAAATGGCTTAGGTGGACCATTGCCGCCAGTTATCCATATTGGTTCATGTGTAGATAATTCACGCGGGGTGGCTTTGGCTACTGCCATAGCTAACAGGCTCGGTGTAGACCTTGATAAGTTGCCGGTGGTAGCCTCTGCCCCTGAAGCCATGCATGAAAAAGCTGTTGCTATCGGCACATGGGCTGTCGCAATTGGCTTGCCGACTCATATTGGCGTAATTCCGCCGGTGCTTGGCAGCCAGGCAGTTGCTCAGTTGTTGACTTCCGGTATTAAGGAGCTAACGGGCGGTTACTTTATTGTGGAGACAGACCCCGAAGCTGCGGCAGCAAAAATACTTACGGCGATAGATGAGCGCCGTGGCGCTTTAGGATTATAAAATGGAAGAAGGATAAGCAGAAAAAAGTGCCCTTCAGGCGGGGAGTCCTGAAGGGCTTGGGGAGAGGAGAAACCGGAGGAAGAGCTTTTGGGGAATATGTTGTACTTCTATTATAAACGGATGAGCGCAGAGTATGCAGAAGAAAATCAGGTAATTTATGGTATTATTTCTGCGTATAAATTGAGCGTTTCAAGGTATGGTTATGATGGTATAGTTATGAATGTATGGTTATGATTGAGGTGTTCTGATGCGCATCATTGCAGGCTGCGCCCGAGGGCGGCGGCTTAAGACAAGAAAAGGTCAGGAAACCCGCCCGACTGCAGATCGAATTAAAGAAGCTCTTTTTAATATTTTAGCTAGCAGGGTTGTCGATTGCAGCTTTCTTGACGTGTTTGCAGGAAGTGGCGGCATAGGCATAGAAGCGCTTAGCCGCGGCGCGCAGAGCTGTGTTTTTATTGAAAAAAGTTCTTTATGTGCTAAAATAATTAAGGAGAACCTATCGTTAGCCGGATTGGCTGAACGGGCCGTCATGCTCACGATGGATGCAGCGGCTGCGTTAACTTATCTGTGTACAAAAGCGGCAAGCTTTAACCTGATTTTTTTTGATCCCCCATATTTTAGTGATGAGTTGGAGCATGCGCTACAAGTGGCTGTGCCGTTGCTTTTGCCCGGCGGCCTGATAGTAGTTGAGCATCATAGCCGGGATCACTGTTGGTATAATGCTGATCACTGGACAAAGCTTAGAGAAAAAACTTACGGCAACACCACACTTTCTTTTATTGTCCCCGTGGCTTTCGCGGCGGATGCGTGTTTGCCCAAAGAAGAGGGAGGATAAGTTTAGTGAACGTAGCCATTTATCCCGGGAGTTTTGACCCGTTAACAAATGGGCATCGAGACATTATTGACAGAGCCAGCCGTGTGTTTGCAAAGCTGATTGTCACTGTTTTGGAAAACCCGCGCAAAGAGCCATTATTTACCATTGAAGAGCGGGTGGAAATGATAAAAATGATTGCAAAAAAATATGATAATGTCGAAGTAGATGCTTATCACGGCTTGCTGATTGATTATGCGAAGCAAAAAAACTGCAATCTTATAGTTAAAGGGTTGCGTGCCATGGGTGACTTTGAGTTTGAATTTCAGATGGCATTAGTCAACCGGAAGCTGGACTCGCGTTTAGAAACTATGTTTATGATGACTAATAATCGCTATTCTTATGTTTCAAGCAGTATTATCAAGGAAATAGGATTTTATGGCGGTGATATTTGTGAGCTTGTGCCAAATGAAATCTATAATATTATTATGCGTAAAATTCGTGAGGTAAGGGAAACTAACGCCAAAAAATAATTTTTATTTTGCGCAACGCTCCTAGGGACAGCCCTAGGACTATTAAGCCAATAGTCAGCCAGACAAATAGCCAACCCATCCGAACCGTTTTCTCCCAGAATGTCATGTCGCCAATCGGTTGCAGGTGGGCAAACACCGGTGTGCCGAGAGCCACTAGCGGAGCCAACGGTTCCATGAGCAGCCAGACAAAAAATGCTGCCTGGATGGCGTGGATAAAACGCGCAACGACAAACGGCGCGATTTTCATGTCGGTGCCGCTAATAATACTGGCTACCTGAGCGTGGACTGATAAGCCACTCCAAGCAATGATGGCACTGGCCACCATGACTTTCTGTAGCATGGGAACGGCAGCAGGAGCCTGCCCAGCCAATTGGCTGCCTAGCGTTACCTCAAACAGTCCGCTGATAATAGCTGGTGTAAGAGCCGGGTTCATGCCAAACGGTGCTAAAAGCCATGTAACTGCCGACGAGAAAATACCTACAATCCCTGCCACCGTCATAATCCGAATGATCACAGAAAAGAGAATGATGAATCCGCCAATTAGGAGCAAGGTGTTAACCGAATTACGGATAGCGTCTCCTAGCAGTTGTCCCATGGGACGCCTATCTTTTTGGCGGGCATTGTCAAGCGCAGCAACGGCTCGCATGAGGATGGATCCCTTGCCTGCAATTTCTGGAGAGTTGGGTTGGCTTCTGCCGTAAAAACGCAGCATTATTCCGGTGGAGATGCTGGAGAGATAGTGGGCGATGGCAATGGTGATACCAATTTGGGGATACCCGAACATACCTACCGCTACAGCGCCAAACATGAAGAGCGGGTCGGCTGTGTTCGTAAAACTCATCAGACGCTCCCCTTCCACTTTACTGCACAGTTCATCACGCCGTAAATTTGCCGTGAGAATAGAGCCGATGGGAAAGCCTGAAGCTAACCCCATCGCCATGACAAAAGAGCCGACGCCGGGTACGTTAAAAACAGGGCGCATTAAGGGTTCCAAAAGGACTCCCATAAAGTGCACAACACCAAGGCCCATTAATAGTTCAGAACCGATAAAGAACGGCAGGAGGGCGGGGAAGACGATATTCCACCAAACATCTAGCCCCTTGACTGCAGCAGCAAACGCGTCTTCCGGATAAAGCACCATCGAAATTGTTAATGCCACCGCAATTATAGGCCACGCATAAGTTGAGAGCCTTGGTCCTGGATTTGTTTTCATAGTCCCTCCCGGCGGTATAATTTAGCTTGGAATAGTAATATATATAGTTGCAATTCATGGAGTATGCCGAGAGAATAATTAGGGAAAGGGAAAGGGGAATGGGATGGGCAGAATAGGAAAACTACGTAAACTACTGGCGCTTATCATTATCGGCAGCTTTCTGCTGTTTGCTCGTACCGGCTATATGTTAGTCAGGCCTGGTTCCGCCGAAGATATCGCTGATTTTATTTCAGTTGAGGAAGGCGGCAAAGATCACGCCGGCAGCTTTTATCTCGTTACAGTCACACAGCAGAACGCTTCTCCGCTGCTCTTGCTTTATGGCTTGCTTGATCCCCTCGTGGATTTGCAGCCATTGCGTACGGTGATTCCTCCGGGGATGGATCCGGAGGAACACAGACGGCTGTTGAGCGAGTGGATGCAAGAAAGTCAGAATCTTGCCAGAGTTATCGCGCTGCGCCGTTTTGGCATTGACGTACCTATCAAAAGTGACGGTGTCGAAGTGGTGGCGGTAGGAGAGGAAAGCCCTGCCTTGGGACTTCTGGAGCCTAGGGATATAATTGTGGCAGTAGACGGGCAGCCGATATCTCTAGCTGAAGAACTGGTGACTAAGGTACAGCTGCGAGCTGTTGGTGAGCCGGTGGAGTTGACGGTGTTGCGTGGGAAAGAAGCTGTCACAGTCACCATGCCTACCACCACCCATCCGGAACAGCAGGATAAGGCGGCACTTCGTGTCACTATCCAAACGCTTAATTGGCAGCCTCAACTGCCGGTGGAAATAAAAATTCAGGTGGGGCAAATCACTGGTCCATCTGCCGGTTTAATGTTTGTCCTGGAAATATTAAATCAATTGGAGCCTGCCGATTTAACGGCGGGTAAGCAAATTGCCGGAACCGGAACGATCAACCTGAAAGAAGAAGTAGGTTCCATCGGCGGCGTACGCCAGAAGGTGCGGGCTGCTGAAAAAGCAGGCGCCCAGTATTTCATAGTGCCGGAGGAAAACTTTGCGGAGGCAAAAATGGCTGCACGGTCAATAGAACTTGTGCCTGTGGCCACACTAGAGGAAGCACTCGCCTTCCTCGAAGGTATCGGTAAAAGTAATCGCTAGAAAATAGGCGAAAACTAGAGAATTCATGCGAATATCTCTGATTTCTCAAAATGTTGACAAAAAAGTTAATCCTTTATATAATAAACCTTAGCGCAAGCGAGGTGCTTATATTTTCCTATGCATATATCACTGGAAACACTGCGAAATTCACCTGGACAGACTTATTCTTATGAGTTCATTCAGGAGGCTGCGGCATTTGATTTGACAGAAGACGGTGCCTGCTTTGACAGGCCTGTGGAAGTCAAGTTAGAGGCGGTATGTCGTGATGGAAAATTCCATGTTTTTGGTAGCCTGCGCACAAGTTTGCTTTCAGAGTGCAGCCGTTGTCTTCAACCATTCACCCTTCATTTGGAGGGTCAATGGGAAGACGATTTGCCGGCAGAAGAGATGCAAGAGTTGTCTGTGATAGGGTTGGCTAGAGAGATGTATTATACGGCCCTGCCGCTAAAACCTTTGTGTGCTGAAGTTTGCAAAGGGCTTTGCTCAGTCTGTGGAGTGGATCGGAATCACGAAGATTGCGGTTGTGATGCTGATCAAATGAACGATAAACTGTCTGTATTAAAGAAACTGCTGCTAGAGTAGGACGAGGAGGTGTAATTTATGGCGGTACCTAAGCGTAAGACTTCAAAAGCGAGAAAACATAAACGGAGAACTCACTGGAAACTGGCTGTGCCTGGTCTGGTTTCCTGCCCGCAGTGCCATGAGGCCAAGCTTCCCCATCGTGTTTGTGTCCATTGCGGATACTATAAAGGTAGAGAGGCTGTCAAGACAGAGTAGCAGGTCAAGAAACTTTTTGCTCTCCTAAAATAAGGGAGGGTTTTTGTTATCTGTGAGAAATATTTCGTCAAAGAAAATTTTTTGTTGTGTAGGAAATTATATGATTTCCTACACAATGGGGGGTCGTAGGGGGGATTCACCCTTACGCTCGCGGGGTGCTCAGAGCCCGCAGGCTCGCCGAAGGGGCGGCAGCCCCTAGCGGACAAGAAAAACGCATCTTTGGATAAAGC
>JAGXTN010000112.1 GCA_018333455.1 Dethiobacter sp.
AAGCTGATAAATCAACATGTTTATGCGTTTTAATTTTCACCCATTGGGTGAAAATTAAATTTAGCTAAAACCCTGATGTTTTCTGATTTTAAGGCCATTTTAAAATTGTTGACGTAGAATCTAGGTACTACAGATTCTTTTCCTTTTGGGGGTGTCTAATCTCGACGATGCAGTTGTCTAATTCCGGCGACGCAAGTGTCCAATGTCAACGGCACAACTGTCCAGCCCAGTGCGACATATTCACATTTGCAGCAACAACTGTTCACCAGCTATACCCAGATGGATGAAAGAATACAAAAACGTCTGGAGAATTCCTGGGCACCGGTGTATTATGAGCACGTATTCTGCAAAATTGATGACCAAGCTGTACCGCGAGGATGACGGGCGGCCCAATTTTCCCGTCAACATTATGCTTTCCCTGGAATTTATCAAGCATTTTAAAGACTATAGCGATGAGGAACTCATCGAGCAATTCTACTTTAACTATCAAATAATATACGCTTTGGTTCTCACGGGAAAGTTTAAGAGAAAGAGGGGGGTGTCATACCCCGCTTTCCCGGCAGAACCCCGCTAGGCGCTCTGGTTGCTCCCTAACGTTGCCCGATCCTCACGGTGAGAATAGTATGACCCAAACTTAGGTGAAAGACCCATTTACACAAAATCCCGGATACTCCCTTCTAACGCAAAACCTCCCCAGGGGGAGGTTTTGCGTTAGAACTTTTCTTGTTAGACTTATGGCAGCTTAATTGTTGCCATTTTGTTAGGTGCTTATACGAGTGTGCAAAACGAGTGTCAAGCTCGCTGGGGGCAGTACACGTTTAGACCGGTTGCATTTACTTTTTCAACTGGGGTTATTTCACTATAAGCACACTAGACTTTGTTAGCTGCACAACAGCATTGGAGATACTTCCAAGAAACAGCTTTTGTAAACCGCCCAGTCCCCTGTTGCCGATAACAATCAAATCAAACGCTCCCTTTGCAGCGACATCGGTGATAACTTCTGCGGGATGTCCTTTCTCCAAAAGCGTACTCGCCTTTATATTTTTCATTTCGAACCTGAATTCCGCATTAAATTAGCGTAGACAAGTTTCGGCAGATTTTAAGATGTCATCGGTCGCATTGAAGGCAGAAAGAATCGATTTTTGTTCCTTTGTAAGAGCCTTGGTGAATCTTGCCTTG
>JAGXTN010000139.1 GCA_018333455.1 Dethiobacter sp.
ATAGCTTAAAAACAAGATGAACAATATTTGAAAGCCAGCAAGCGCATGTCCCCCTCACCCTCGCTACGCTCCACCCTCTCCCGGAGGGAGAGGGTAAGGTTGGTGCACTGTCACCGCACAATAGATTGCCTCAACCACTGCCTCTGTTTCACTGAATACATCATTATTCCAAAATCGCAACACACGTATCCCCTGTTTCGCAAGGTACGCATCTCTTCGAGCGTCCCGCTCGCGTTCATCTTCCTCATTATGCTGCCCACCATCTAGCTCCACAGCCAATTTCAACTCGTAACAGTAAAAATCCAAAATATAAGGCGGGAAGGGGTGTTGCCGACGAAATTTGACATTAGCAAACTGTTTCGCTCGCAGTAATCTCCACATCAGGTTTTCCGCATCAGTAGTTTGACGGCGAAGTTTCTTAGCTAACTTCAGAAGCTCTGAAGGAACTGGGGTTTTTAGCAGTACCAATTTCCTCACCCCCGAACTTCTCTCTCACTCGTTACTGACAGCACTATTCTTCCTTCTTCTCACCTAGTTAAGCCTGGTAAGTGCCCTTGCCCTAATCCTAGCCTTCGCCTTTGCCAGCCCTCACCCTTGCCCTCTCCCGCAGGGAGAGGGGATTTGTCGGGAAGGGAGAGGGGATTTGCTGAGCTGCTTAAATTTTTTGCAGCGCTTCCACCAGACCGTCAATCGTGTACTCGCTTGCTTCTAAATCAATGGTCAGACCCAGATCGCGAGCCGCCTTTGAAGTAATCGGCCCGATGCTGACCAACTTGACGCCTTGCAGGCTCCGCGCAATATCTGCCGTATCCAGCATTTCCACAAAGTTTTTCACGGTGGAGGAACTGGTGAAAGTTATATAATGGATCATCTTCTCCGCCAGCAGTTCTTTTAACAAATCGGCATCGCCGCCGCCGCGAACAGTGCGGTAGGCAACCACATTATCGACAACGGCACCCATTTCAGCCGCCAAAGATTCCGGCAGGATTGCCCGGGCAATGTCGGCGCGGGGCAAAAGCACCCTTTCGCCGGGAAGCAACTTGCCGCGCAACCCGGCAATAATCGCTTCGGCAACATATTCAGAGGGGACATATTCTACGTTTAGGCACATCTCCTCCAGGCGCTCCTTTGTTTTCGGCCCGATGGCACAAAGCTTGGCTCCTTTTAGATCACGAATATCGCGGCCATGATGGCGCAAACGGCTAAAAAATGAGTCAACGCCGTTAACACTGGTGAAAATTAGCCACTGATAGCTATCAAGCTTGGCGATGGCCTGATCCATCGGCGCAAAATCCTCGGGCTCGACAATTTCAATAGCCGGAAACTCCCAAGCTTCACCGCCCAGTTCTTCAATACGGCGAGATAAGTCGCTGGCCTGTTCGCGGGAACGTGTTACCACCACCCGCTTGCCAAAGAAGGGTTTTTCTTCAAACCAAGATAGTGTCTCTCGCAAGTTCACCACTTCACCTACGATGATAATCGCGGGAGAGGTAAAGCCAGCTGCCGCTACTTTTGCGACAATGTCGGCCAGTGTGCCGGTCAGCACTTGCTGTTCGGGACGGGTACCCCAACGGATTAGCGCTACCGGGGTTGTGGCCGCGCGGCCGTTGTCCACCAAGTTCTTCACAATCATGGACAGATTGCCAACCCCCATCAAAAACACGAGCGTGCCGATGCCGGTGGCAATTTTATCCCAAGCGATGGAAGACGCAGTTTTGTTCGGGTCTTCATGGCCGGTAATAATGGCGAAACTGGAAGTACAGTCGCGGTGTGTCACCGGAATACCGGCGTACGCCGGCACAGCAATGGCAGAGGTGATGCCGGGCACCACTTCAAAAGGCACTCCGTTAGCTCTCAACAATTCTCCTTCTTCACCGCCGCGGCCATAAACATAAGGGTCGCCCCCTTTAAGCCTGGTCACTACTTTGCCCTCAAGGCCTTTGTCAACCAGCAGTTGGTTGATTTCTTCCTGGCGTAAAGTGTGCCGGTCGGGGAGCTTGCCTACATAAATCAGCTCACAATTTTTTGGAGCATAACTTAAAAGACGTTTGCTTGCCAGACGGTCATAGACCAGCACTTCAGCTTTTTTGATACACTCCAGTCCTTTAACGGTAATCAGCCCCGGGTCGCCGGGACCGGCACCCACCAGATAAACTATGCCCACTTTAGCCATTAGCCTCAAACTCCTGTCTCACTTGGATTAGCAGCTCGGCGGCACCGCGGCCGATGAGCACCGCAGCCAACTCCTTGCCCAGCGTAACAGCATCGGCGGCGTCACCGCAAAGCTGATCACGTAAAATTGTGCTACCGGTCAAACTGGCGACCATCCCGTCCAGCACCAGTTGCTCACCCTCGAAACGTCCGTGGGCGCCAATCGGTACCTGGCAACCGCCTTCCAACCGGCGCAAAAACGCCCGTTCCGCGGTGACTGCGGCAGCGGTGGGCGGGTGATTCAACACAGCCACCAGCTGATTGGTGAAAGCATCATCTTCCCTGGTTTCAATTCCCAGCGCCCCTTGTCCAACTGCAGGAAGAAACTTGTCGGTAGGCAGAGTTTCGGTAATTTTGGCAACCCAGCCTAGGCGGTAAACACCGGCATAAGCTAAAATCAAACCGTCCATCTCCTGTTCAGCCAGTTTGCGAAAACGGGTGTTTAAGTTGCCGCGAACGGGAACGATGCGCAAGTCGGGACGATGATGGAGCAACTGTGCGCTGCGGCGCAGTGATGATGTGCCGATAATTGCCCCTTGCGGCGCGGCAAGCAGTCCGGTTTTCCCGTTTTTGGCGATATAACAGTCGCGCGGGTCCTCCCGCTCCGGGATAGCGCCTATTTTTAAACCGGCGGGAAGGGCAGTAGGTACATCTTTAATGCTATGGACGGCAAAATCAATTTCTTCGCTCAAGAGAGCGTTTTCAATCTCCTTAACAAACAACCCTTTGTCGCCGATTTTTGCCAGAGCTACATCGAGGATCTTATCGCCTTCGGTCTTAATCTCTTTAATAAGAAAGTCTATCTCGGGGAAATGCTTCTGCAGTCGGCCGATAATATAACGGGTTTGGGTCAGGGCAAGTTCGGAATCCCGGCTGCCCACAATCACAACTTTCTTCACACTGGTACCTCCCAACAACTTGAGATTAAACAACCATACCGCCTGTGTAAGTTTCGCCTTGCCCTGCCCTCACCCTAGCCCTCTCCCAGAGGGAGAGGGGATGTATGGGGTCAGTGAAGCGGCTATTTCGCCGATTCCAACGAGTCCGACATCTGACCTCCGACCTCTAATAATAAGAGTGGACTGTGGTGGCTATCTTCAGAGCAGAAAAGCCTCGATAATTCCCCTCCAAGGGAGGGGAATTAGGGGGCTATTTACAGGGTAGACACCCATGCCCCCACAAAGACGAGGGCACCATCAGAAGGATGAAAATGCGTCTCAGCTAGCCCTCACCCTAGCCCTCTCCCGCAGGGAGAGGGGAACTGTTGGGCAGAGGGGGAACGCTTATGACTCGCTCGTGCCATGTAGGGGCGGGTTTCAAACCCGCCCAAGCAGCTAGTAGATGCTATTTTCAGGATAGGAAGAGGGATTGCAAAAGGTATTTCACAGAGTAACTGCAATCAGCCGCTCTATCTCTTTCTCCAGGGCGGCAACGCCCTCCGCTTCGACGACGGAGAGTAAATCTGCGGCGGCTAAGACACAAAAAATCCGCTTACGTCTGCCGGAGTCGACGATTTCCTCCAAAACGCGGCTGCGGGCGAAGCCTAGGGCGGCAAGCAGCAGGCCATAGTTTTGATCAAAATCTTCTTCCAGTTTCCGGCGGATTTTGCGAGCCATGGCGGGCAGCGTGCCGCCGGTGGAGACGGCAATCGTCAGCGGACCACGCCTGATTGTAGCAGGGACAAGAAAATCACAGAGTTCCGGTGCGTCCACCACGTTTACCGGAATTTTTCTCTGCTGACAATGCAAAGCCACCAAACGGTTCACCGCCGGCTGGTTTGTGGCGGCGATCACTAGGCTCGCGCCGCCGATGTCGTTAGGCGCATATGGGCGGCGATCCGCCGCAATTTGCCCCTGCTCGGTTAAAGTTTCCAGCTCAGGCAGAAGCGTCGGGCTGACAACACGCACGGCGGCACCGCACTCCAGTAGCGACGCCACCTTCCTTGCCGCGACATCGCCGCCGCCGACTACAAGGCAAAGTTTGCCCTGCAGTGCTAAAAAAACAGGATAGTAGTTGATCATCGCTAAAAAGCTACCTCCTGTTTCTAGTAGAATTGATGCAGGCCGGCGGCAAAGAAAAAGCGCACAACAAAGTAGTTAAAAAGCACGGTGGCAAAGCCACAGGCATTAAGCATGGCCACTCTCCTGCCCTGCCAGCCGCCGGACAGTCGGGTATGAAGATAGGCGGCATAGACAATCCAAGTAACGAGCGACCAGACTTCTTTCGGTTCCCAGCGCCAAAAGGCGCCCCAGACATTTTGCGCCCAAAAGGCACCCAAGAAAACGCTGATTGTCAGCAGAAAAAAGCCGATGGAAACCAGTTTATAGTTGTAATGGTCTAAAATATCCAGGCTGGGCAGCTTGGACACGAGGGAGGATAATTTCTTTCTTTTGAGTTGATTGTCGACCAACAAATACATCAGCGATGTAACAAAGGCTACGGCGAAAGTGCTGTAGGCGGCAATTATAGTGATAATATGGAAAAACAGCCAGACACTTTTATACTCCGGCGGCAGTGATACCCTTTCAGCGGAAACGAAAAGTGCAAAAAAGAGGACGGCAAAGAGAGCCGGTGCTGCAAAAGGGAACACGGCGCGGAAGCCGTAAGACCTTTCCAGCAATAGAATTACAAAGGTCACCGCCCAGGCCAGAAAAAGCAATGTTTCATAGAAGGTGAAGATGGGAAAATAGCCGTAGGAAATGGCACGGGCAGCCATTAAAATGGTCAATGCCAAAAAGCCTAGGAAAAACAGCCTGCGAGCCATGGTGTAAAGTTCCTTGCCGTTGCCCTGCAGATCCATGACAAAAAGAACGGTCGCAGTGAAAAAAAAGCAGAGCAACAAAGCATATAGTGCAAGTCCGCCGTCAATCACTGCCGGCCCCCCTCTGCTACAGCCCCGACCAGCTCCTCTTCCTGCAGGGTGGTTGGCTGGCCGTTCAACTCTTCAGTCAAATCAAAAAGCTGGCAAAGCGATGTCACAAAAACCTCGCTTCTGTCCTCCAGCGCAAATTCTTTGATGCGCAACACCGGTTCTCTTAAAATACGGTTCACAATCGCGCGGGTCAAATTTTCTACATGTTTTCTTTCTTTGTCGCTCAGATTAGCCAATTTCTTTAAGGAAACATCGAGCTCGCTCTGTCGAATCGTCTCGGCCTTGTGGCGCAGCGCGGCAATCAACGGGGTCACTTCCTGTGTCTTTAACCAAGTCTGGAAGTGGGCGATTTCTTCTTTAACAATCAGCCGCGCTTTGACCGCCTCGTGCTGACGATCTTTTAAGTTGGCAGCCACGACTGCCTGTAAGTCGTCAATATCATAGAGGTAGACGTTGTCAAGTTCATTGACCTTAGGGTCGATGTCCCGCGGCACGGCAATGTCAATCAGAAAAATTGGCTTGCCGCGGCGGGCACGCATCACCGCCGCCATCTCCTCTCTCTCCAAGATGAAATGGGGTGCACCCGTAGATGAAATGACAATATCGGCCTTAATCAGGCATTCTCGCCGATTCTCATAATATTCGGCTACACCGCCAAAAGAGTGGGCCAGTTTGTCGGCCCGCTCTTTAGTGCGATTCACCACTATCACTTCTTTCACACCCTGGTCATAAAGATGGCGCAATGTCAGCTCGCTCATCTTCCCTGCTCCCAGCACCAGCACGGTGCGGTTATCCAAGCGGCCAAAGATTTTCTTAGCCAGCTCGACTGCGGCATAGGAAACAGAAGCAGCATTTTGGTTAATGCCCGTTTCTGTCTGGACTCGTTTAGCCGCGGTTACCGCTTGGCGAAAGAGAGCATGGAAGACAGCTCCTACCGTTTCCGCCTCTTTTCCTTTAGCGTAGGCATCTTTAACTTGACCTAGGATTTGTGTCTCCCCTAAAATCATGGAGTCCAACCCGGCAGTAACCGTAAAGAGATGCTCCACCGCTTTTTCCCGGGTATGAAGATACAAATTAGGCCGCAAGGCAACCGTGTCAATTTCTTTAATTTCGGCCAGAAGCTGCATAATCCTCAGCCGCAACAACTCCTCGCCTGCACCCACCACATAAATTTCTGTCCGGTTACAGGTGGTAAGGATGATGGCTTCCGAAATCTCGCAGCTTGCTTTACAGAATGCTAAGGAACGGGTAAGCTGGCTTTCGGTGAAAGACAGCTTTTCCCGCAGCTCGACCGGAGCCGTTTTATGGTTGATGCCCATGATCATTATTTCTGTCACCTGTCACACCTCACAGGGTAGTCGCCAGGCGGCGCAAATTTTGGAAATGTTGTTTAGCCGAAAGAATGGATGCCGGAGAGTAGCCAAGCCACGCCGACCCAGGTAAAGAGCATGGCAAACCAGCCCACAGACACGAGCGCCACAGTACGCATCCCGGTCCAGCCGCGAGTAAAGCGAGCGTGGAGGTAAACGGCGAACACAAACCAGGTAATCAGCGACCACATTTCTTTCGGATCCCAACCCCAGTAGCGACCCCAAGAAATGTCGGCCCAGATGGCGCCGCTAATAATCATCACCGTCTGAAAGAGGAAACCAAAGGCTGCGGCACGATACATATACTCATCCAACAATCTTACTTGGGGCAGCGCTTTTCCCAGCAAACTGCGGCTGTCTACTTTTTCTTTCAAAAACCACATTAAGGCGGCGGCGAAAGCCAGAGTGAAACCGGCATAACCAAAGACCGAAGTAATAACATGGATAGTCAGCCAATCCGACTGCAGCACCGGCGGCAGCGGCCTGTGAGAGCGGCTGATATAGACGGCGGGAATAATGCTGGGGATAACAGTCAAATAAGCGAAATAGAGCATGGCGAGCGGCGTCAGAAAGGCGCCTACCGCAAAATATTTATCTTTGAGCCGCCATTCGCTCCAGATATAGACTAAAGCTGTCGCCCAAATAAACAAGTTGCCAAACTCGTAATGGCCGACGAAGGGGGGGCGCTGCACGTTGATCGTGCGCGTGACGATAAAGGCGGTATGAACTAAGAAGGCTACTTTCAGCAAGGTGGAAGCAAACGGCCCCCATTCTTTCTTGCCTGATAAATTTACCAAATACCCGATCGTGGCCAGCAGATAGGCGATCATTGACAGCATAAACAAAACATTCTCCACCTGCATGCCCAGCGGCGACACAGGAATTAAGCCTGGTGGTCTATCAAACATCGCTACTCTTCCTCCCTTTTTTTATTTCTTCTTCGATCTTCTCGAGCGCCTGCTCAGTGCCGATACGGTTGCGATAGCCGCGACCGCCGATAAATAAAGTGCGCTTACCCTCATCATAAACAGCCCAGAAACGGCTGGGGAAGAGGAAAAAACTCATATAAAGGCCGAGTGTCATCAGCACGGAGCCGATAAAAAGATAAGGGCGGCCCAAGTTTTTGGAAATGGAGTAGACCGAAGCCACATCAAAACCGGTCAAAAGAACTTCCACATCGCCTGCCGCAGTTTCAACCACTTCCGGCTCATTCAGTTGCAGGAAGACCGAGGCTTCACGCTGCCCGTCCCTCACGATGATCCCGACGGCCACAGGCCGCTCCGGCAAGTAGTTGAGGGAGAAGGGGCGCCCATCTTGACCCATGGAGAAATTAGGGAAAAATTCCATCAGCTGAATGTGCGTACCCTGGTCGTCTAGGTTGATTTTATTACCCATCATAAACTTACTCGCTTCAGCTTCACCTGTCGCCGTATCTTTCAGCGTTATTTCAGGGAGGTAGTGAAAAGTGGTATGGTAAATAGTGGTGCCCTCAAAACGAATAGGATAGTTGATGGATAGCGTGTCTTGGACGATAGTCTGACCGTCTCTGGTAATCGTCATCTCGGTATAGACGCGGGGTCGAATTACGGGATTTTCTTCCTGCACCATGCGTACATCGGTAACATCAACCCGGAAGCGACCTTCCGGCACAAAGAAGTTGCTGCCGGCATAACCGCCGTTAGTGTCTTCAAAGCCGGTGAGAGAACCATAGGCGGCAGCAAGCAGAATCAACAGCAGGCTAAAATGGGTGACGATCGAGCCAAAATAGCCAAACTTGCCTTTTTCGCCAAAGAGTACCGCCCCTTCCGGGGTTGCGGTAACCACAGTCCGCAGGCCGGCTTTTTTAAAAGCCTTTTCAGCTTTGGTGAGCGGCTCCCCTGTGAGTTTAATGGCGGCATTAATCTGCATTTTCTTGATGGCCTCGGCCGACATTGTTTTCTTGGGCTGGAGCGCTAGCATGGAAAGCGGCCTGCAGCGCTCCACGGTACAGATGAATAAATTAAGTCCGGCAAAAGACATAATCCCTAAAAACCACCAAGAGTTATAGACATATTCAATCGCTAACTGCATAGGGCGGAAGGTGGCAAACAGTGTGATCACAGACAACAAGAGCAAGAGAATAATCCCAAGCTGCATGGAGCCTAGAAAGCTGAGAATTTGCTTGACTGGGCTTTCCGGCACAATCTGTTGCTCTTCCGGAATATCCGCTACTTCTTTAACCAAAGTAATCCCTCCAATAATATTTTCTCTGCGTAAAGCTGCTGTCGCTTATTCCTCTGCTTCGTATCTGGACGGGCATCTGACTAGAATGGCGTGCGCCATAAACTGCTGGTTCTCAAAACGCCCTTTCACTACGACGTTATCTGTCTCAAAGAGGTTCACAGGAACATTACCGGTATGGCTCACACGGTGCACTGCCCCTTCCATATCTGTCATCTCAAAGGAGAAAGTTTCGCCGTCTATCCCCTGCAGCGACCCTGGGACGGCCACACCTTTAATCTGTACATTTCTCCCTGATTCGGCTGCGGCCGCAAAGGACACATATGATTCAAAAGCACCTCTGGCGGTGAAAAAAATACCCACGCCAAAGACGACAATCATCACCACCAGGATTAACTTATCATATCTCTTCACGGCGCTCTACCTCCCGCAGTTTCATATCCATCCGCAAAACATACAGAAACAGCCCTACCCAGCCAATCAATGTCACAGCCAACACAAAGCCCAACTCACCCACAGACTAGAACCTCCTCATTGTGGCTTTTTTATAAAACAGAATTTCAAACCGCTTTTGAATATTATACAGCCAAAGATAAAGCCCACTGAAGCCAAACACCGACGCCAGAAAGACCACCAGCATCTGCCGATCCATTTCAAAGCTGCGCTCTGCAAGATTAACCAATTCCAGGTCGGGGTGCAGCGAGTAGTAGACCCGCGGAACGATAAAAACCAGAAACGGCACCGTCAGAAAGGCAAGGACGGCGTAAACAGCAGACAGGCGGGCACGCATGTCGCTATCGGAAATGGCGCTGCGCAACACAAAGTATGCGGCATAAATCATCAGCAAAACAGCAATAGATGTTTGCCGCGGATCCCAGTTCCAGTAAGCACCCCAAGCACCTTTACTCCAAATAGCGCCGGTAACGGTTGCGAGGATACAAAAGATAGTGCCCAGCTCGGCGTTCACTTGAGCCTGGCGGTCAAAACGGATCTCCCTTTTGCGCAGATAATGGATTGAGTTGACCATGGCCATTAAATAAGCAAGCACCGCAATCCAGGCCGCAGGGACATGGTAAACAATAATTCGGCCCATTTCGCCCAGCCCCTGAGTGGCAGGCATATAAATAAATGAAGCTATCACTACGCCGCTCATCCAAATTCCCAAGATAATTTGCCAAGTCATTTTCCTTCGCCTCACTCTGCGCAGATTTTTCGTAAGTAAATACAAACTATTCGTTCCAGACATACTCAAACAGTAAAAGCGAGGCAGCCAGCGCCACCCCATTATAAAAGAAAAGCATCAGCAAATCAGTGTTAATTGCTTCGGGCGAACCGCCGCCCAAGGCGGTTCTTGTGGCAGAAATTGCTCCCAGCAAGAGAGGCAGCAAAATCGGAAAAGCAAGCACCGTCATCAGCGAACCTTTGGCTCCCGCCTTAGCAACAATGGCAGCCAAGATTGTGCTGGCTCCGGCAAGACCCATTGCACCAAGAAAGACGGTGGCGAGAAATCCGCCCACAAGTACGACCGACAGATTCAGCATCACGATAAAAAGCGGTACCACCAAAACTGTCAGACTAAAAAGCAAAACTACATTAAACAAGTATTTTCCTACATATACCGGCTCCGGTTCCGCCGCCATTTTCAGCGCAATCACCGTGCCTGACTCCTCCTCTTGAACAAAGGTGCGGGAAAGACCGGCCATAGCAGAAAAGAAGAGAATAATCCAAAGGAGGGCAGCGGCAATATCGGTCATCTCCGGTCCTGCCAAGAACCCGCCCACAGAGAAACTGACGGTAACCAAAGTGGTAATGGCAAACATTAATAGCGCGCTGTAAGCATAACGGGTGCGAAATTCAATGCGCAAATCCTTGCGCAGCACGGCTAAACCCCTGCTAAGCCAAGGAAAGTTGCTGATCACCGTAGCATACCTCCCTAGGCTCGTTGGTAGCCATAATCACAATACCCTTTTCCTTCTGGCGCCGGATAATGGTATCCACCAAGGCCACCCCTACTTCGTCCAGATTGGCTGTAGGCTCGTCTAAAATCAAAATGGGCGGGTTATGGAGCAGGGCTTGGGCATATTTCATCCGCTGCTTCATCCCGGAAGAAAAAGTAGCCACATAATCATGACCCCGGCCTTTAAGACCGACAAACTCCAAAATTTCCCGGGCTCGTTGCAGTGTAAAAGGCAAACCCCGCACACCTGAAAAAAACTCCAGATTTTCCACCGCCGACAACTCGCCGTAAAGCTCCAGTTCCGGAGAAACTAAGCCTAACTTTGCTCTCTTCTCTGCTGCCGTCAGCACGTTGCCGCAATGCACAAAATCCACTTGGCCAGATGTGGCGGGAACTAGCCCGCAGAGGATACGCAAGAAAGTAGTCTTACCGGCTCCATTGTGCCCAAGCACCACAAAAACTGATCGGTCGGGAATGGTTACTGACACATCGACAAATAGCTGGCGGCAGGAGTATTCTTTGCTCAGCTTTTTTACTGCCACATAATTCTGCAACCCTTACCCTCCCAAGTTGTGATGAATGGCACAATCCTGCTACCATAGATTATAACACCAAGATTTAATGCAATAGTGAACAATCTTTGTCCAAAAGATGAATTTTTACACAGAAATACACAGCAAAGAACAAGAGAAAAGCTGCACGCCTTATCTTTGGGTGAGGGCGGGTTTGAAACCCGCCCCTACAGGCTCCGCCGGCGGAAATTCGCTCCTGAAATCCTAACAGAAATTCGTTCCTGAAAAACTATTTGTAGGGGCGGGTTTCAAACCCGCCCGCATGGATTGCCGCACATCGGCCAAACTTCGTTCCTGAGCGCTAGCGTAAGGGGAAATCCCCCTTGCAAACCCCTAACATAGGGTCGTAGCCTCTCTGATTGATATAATTTCCTATCTGACAAGAGAAAAGCGCAATATTTACTGCGCTTTCTTCTTATTCGTCATAAAATGCTCTATTCCTTTTTTTTATACCCATAGCCCAAAGCATCCAGCAATTCTCTTCTTACCGACCAATAAACTGCTGCCGCCACAAGGCAAAAATCACAAGCGTCCAGATTTTGCGGCTGTTGTCGGCTCGGTTCTGGCGGTGATCGGCAATTAGTTTTTGCATCTGGGTACGGTCAAAAAACTCATCGAGCGCCGGGTCTGCAAGTAAAGCGGTCACTTCTTTGCCCAGCGGCCCCCGCAGCCAAACTCGGGTGGGCACCGGAAAACCGCGCTTAGGCCGGTTTACCGCCGACGGCGGCACTATCCCGGCAAAAGCCTGACGCAAAGCTATTTTCGTCAGTTGTCCCTTAATTTTGTATTTTGTGGGAATGGTGGCGGCAAACTCAAAAACATGATGGTCTAGGTAAGGCACGCGCAACTCAAGCGAGTTGGCCATCGTCATTTTATCTGCTTTAACTAATATATCTCCCGTCATCCAAGTATGAATATCAATATATTGCATTTTCTGCACATCATCGTAGGCCGCCGCATCTTTAAAAAGTGGCGCGGTGATTACAGTGGGCGGCAGAAATTTTTTGTTTTTGAGCAGAGCTCTTTTTTCCGTCTCGCTGAAAATCAGGGCATTGCCAAAATATCTTTCCTCAAGAGGCGTTTTAGCCCGACGAAGATAGTTTTTCCCGGGAAGAAAAGAAGGCATCAGCCGGTGAGCCGCCTGCAAAAACGGCTTGGGCAAACGGGAGAAGGGTTGAAGCGACATGGGTTCCCTGTAGATGCCGTAACCACCAAATACTTCATCCGCACCCTCGCCGGAGAGAGTCACAGTGATTTTCTGCTTAGCCATCCGCGCCACAAAGTAGAGCGCAATAGCAGCCGGGTCTGCCACCGGTTCATCAAAATGCCAGACTAAACGAGGCAAATGCTGCCAAAACTCTCCCGGCGGAATGAGATACTCTTGATGGTCTGTCTCTAAAAAGCGAGCAGATTCCGCCGCTTCCGTCAGTTCGCTGTAGCCTTCGTCTTCGTAGCCTACGCTAAAGGTTGAGACCGGCCCCAACTCACGCAAAAGTGCCACAATCACAGTGGAATCAATGCCGCCGGAGAGGAAAGCGCCCCAGGGCACATCGGCTTGGGTATGCAGCTTAACCGACTGGCGCATGACCTGTTGGGTTCCTTCCAGCACATCTTCCCAAGAGAGGTCTGCTCGCGGCTTAAACTCCGCACGCCAGTAGCGCTTTAACGTCAGCTTATTTTCACTCCAAACAAAAGTATGAGCCGGGGGAATCTTATATACATCGGCAAACATCGTCTCCGGCTCCGGCACATACTGAAAGGTCAAATAGTGGGGCAAAGCGCCCTTGTTTACCCGGGCAGTAAAGCCGGGCAAACGGGTAAAAGCTTTCGCTTCCGAAGCTAAAGCAAAAAGCTCCGCTGTTTCTGTATAAAACAGAGGCTTAATCCCAAAACGGTCTCGTGCTCCAAAAAACCGGTTTTTCTTTTTATCATACAAACAAAAGGCAAACATCCCGCGCAGCCTTTTGACACATTCTTCCCCTTCTTCTTCGTAGAGGTGGAGAATAGTTTCGCTGTCAGTATCACTTTTAAAAATATGACCTTTATTTAAGAGCTCAGCCCGCAGCAATTTATAATTATAAATTTCCCCATTGAAAACCATGCTGATAGTGCCATCTTCATTCTCCATCGGCTGACGACCACGCTCCGAGAGATCAATAATCGTCAAACGGCGGAAACCCAATAATGCATGGCCGAAATCGGCAGTAGCCGCATCATCCGGCCCGCGGTGGGAAAATGTTGCCGAGAGCTCATCTATCTGCAGTGGCAATCTTTTGCCTGATTTGCGCCAAATTCCCACAAAACCACACATTTAAAGTCCTCCTGTCTGTACCCGCCTCAACCGGCTTGACTCGTAATCACCAATCATCACCAATATACGTTCTCTCACCGATACCTATACCTCAAGGAAGCGGAGCAAGGTTTTTTCGCCTCGCTACTAGAAAAAAAATTTTTGCCTCACCGTTAATGATGCGTCCCTTCCACAATCTTAATACCCTGCTTGCTAATGGTCTCTTTTATTTCCGCAAGATGCGGACAGCGTGGGTACTCATCAACCAGCAACATACAAGAGCTAAGATGAATCGTGGTTAACCCGCTTTTTTGCAAGGATTTAACCAGGCGGGACACTCGCCGCCCGGAACAGCCGCCGCAGGTGAAAAAGCCGATCAACTCGGCATCTTGCGGCGTATTTGCAAAATGGAGACGACGCGCATTAAACGCCTTGAAGCAGCCTGCACCCGCACAAACTTCAGAAACCGTCTCGCAGCGCAAAACGGCTATCTTCTCTTGAGCTTTTGCTAAGCCTTCATCTTTCGTTGATTCTTCATCTTTTGCTGATTCTAGATCTTTCGTTGATTCTTGATCCTTTACTAAACCTTCATCTTTTGCTGATTGCTGAACTCTAGCTGATTCTTTATCCATGTCGCCGCTCCCTCTGTTCCGCATCAAAATGCTCCTCCTACTTTGGAAATAGCCTCTCCTATCTAGTTGGGCGGGTTTGAAACCCGCCCCTACATGGTACGAGCGTAGGCATAAGTGTTCCCCGCTCCCATCCTGACAAATTCCCCTCTCCCTGCGGGAGAGGGTTAGGGTGAGGGCCAGCTGAGACGCATTTTCATCCTTCTGATGGTGCCCCGTCTTTGTGTGGCATGGGGGTCTACCCAGCTTATCCCCTCTCCCTGCGGGAGAGGGTTAGGGTGAGGGCAAAGGTTTAGATTCGGACTAGGGTAATGGTGAATGGTGTCTGTGAATCGGCTATTTCGCCGATTCAAACGAGTCCGACATCTGACCTCCGACCTCTAGCAATGGGAGAGGGCTAGGGTGAGGGCAAATCCCCTTATCTTTACGGCAAGATTGTGATGCTGCCGGCTTGTCCGCCGGTTACACGGCCGATTACGGCGGCTAAGTTATGGCGTTTTTGCAGAGCCGCCACCAGTTCTCCCGCATTTTCCGGAGCAACGGCGATCAAAAGCCCGCCCGATGTCTGCGGATCGCAGAGTACAGCCACTTCCCGTGCTCCGATTATTTTTGCATCGGCAATTGTCAAGCCTGCCTCCACATACTTTTGGTTGGCATAAGCGCCTCCCGGAATAAGCCCCATCCCAGCAGCGCGGAGCGCGCCCTGCAAAAGCGGAATTTGCCCAAAAGATAACTCCAGCGATACGCCGCTGGCCAGCGCCAGTTCCTGGGCGTGACCCAACAGGCCAAAGCCGGTCACATCGGTGGCGGCATGCACAGAAACTTCCTGCATTGCTGCCGCCGCCGCTCTGTTTAACTCTTGCATGGTTTTAATGGCGGCTTCCAGTTCTCTGGCGCCGGCCGCCTCAGCTTTAGCAGCTGTCAAGACAAGGCCCGAACCGATCGGTTTAGTTAAAACCAAAATATCGCCGTAGCAGGCAGCATCGTTTTTAATCAATTTATCCGGATGAACAATGCCGGTGACAGCCAAACCATATTTAGGTTCATGATCTTCGATGCTATGGCCGCCGATAATCAAAGCGCCGGCTTCCAGCACTTTGTCGGCTCCCCCTTTCAGGATGGCTACCAAAACCTCGGGTCCAAGCAGACGAGAGGGAAAACAGACGATATTCATGGCGGTGAGGGGCTCGGCACCCATAGCATACAGATCAGACAAAGCATTTGCGGCAGCAATCTGCCCGAAGGTATACGGGTCATCTACGACAGGAGTAAAAAAATCCAGTGTCTGCACTAAAGCAAGGTCGGGTCGCAGGCGGTAGACGCCTGCATCGGCAAAAGAATCATGGCCCACAAGCAGGTTTTCGTCTAGCATGGGCGGCAGATGGCACAGTACCCGTGCCAATACCCCGGGGGGCATTTTGGACGCTCAGCCGCCGCTGCAAGTCAGTTGTGTCAGACGCTTTTTCTCACTCACCACGCTCTGCCTCCTCTCTGGCCAGTTCCAGCCGCCAAGGGACTCGCTCGTCCCCTTGGCGTCTTGTCCATTTTAGGCGGTCAAATGTTTCTAACAGCGGCAGCACAAACTTACGGCTACTGCCCAGCTGCAAGCGGAACTCACCTGCTGCCAACGTCTCTTTAGTCTGAAAATGGCAGAGCAACGCTTCTTTGGCCTGCCGGAAAAATTGCTGATGCAGCGCCAACTGACTATCTAAACGCACCAACTCCCCTTGCGAAATTAAATATGCCAGGTAGCTGCCCAGCTGCTCTACGGGAACGCCGCTTTTTTCCGCCGCCTCTTGCAGCGTGGGCGGCATAAAGCCGCCCTGCCGGTAGAGTTCTGCTAAGCCCTTGATCAGCACAGCTTCCTGCTCCTTCGGTTCCGGCGTATGCGCAGCCAGCGCCACTAGGTCTTCGCTTGTTTTAAGACAGCCTTCTTCTGTTAGATTAGCAAGCAGCCAGTCATAGACTTTTTGCGAGACATTTTTGGGCAGCGCACCTTTAAGTTCCGCCTTGGACTTCCCGGGCAGGAGGTGATTATCCCGATGCCAGCTTTCTAACGCTTCGACAATAAGTTCTTCCCAACCATGAACTGCGGCCATATCAAGCCAGAGGCCATGGGCGGCAATAATTTTACCTTCTTCCACCAGCCGGGCCAAGTTTTCAGCCAGCAGGTCCGGCGCCATACCGGCTTTTTTTACTAATTCACTTTGTGCCACCATGGTTTCCCGGCGGATTTGCTGCAAAAGCGGCTCCGCCGGGTCACCTTTTTCCAGTTCTTTTAGTCTTGCCAAAACATCGGCTTTAAACCTTTTATGTTTAGCAGAACCGACCGCCAGCACTACCCCGCCGCCTATAGTTGTCATCGGAGAAAAACTACGGATAATCAGACGGTCTCCCCGCTGAGCCACCAGCCGCCGTTCCAGCCGAATCTGCACAGGCGCTTCTTCCCCTTGCTGCAATTCGTCGCGGTCCAACAGGGCGATTCGTCCCACAGCACGCCCTGTACCCAAATAGACATGGACTCGTGTCAGGTTTTTGACTGTCTTTGCGGCGCTTGGCAACAGCTTCATGCTCACATCCAACAGATAAGCTGCAGTCAGCGACCCCGGTAACGCCACGACGCTGCCGCGCGGCAGCGCCTCCTTTTCCAAACCGGAAAGATTTACCGCCACCCGCTGACCCGCCAATGCTTCCGGCAGCAGCTTCCCGTGCACCTGCAACTGACGCACGCGGACACTGCGGCCGACTGGCAAAACCTCTACCGACATCCCCGTCCGAACAGTTCCCGAGAGCAGCGTACCGGTCACAATGGTGCCGAACCCGGCCACAGTAAAGACACGATCGACAGGAAGACGGAGCGGCGCCCGATGATCCCGGGAACGCGTTTCTCCCGTCAACTTATCTATCGTGGCGACAAGTTCTGCCAAACCACGACCGGTCTGAGCCGAGACGCGCAAACAGACTGCTTCTGCCAGAAAGGTACCGGCCAACGCCTCCCGCACTTCTTCTTCCACCAGATCAAGCCAATCCTCATCTTCCGCCAAATCAGTTTTAGCCAAGACTACAATGCCGCTGCTTATCTGTAGTAAATCCATAATCTCCAGGTGCTCGCGAGTCTGTGGCATTACTCCTTCGCTCACATCCACCACCAAAAGCACCAAATCAATGCCGCCGATGCCGGCCAGCATGTTATGGATAAAACGCTCATGGCCGGGCACATCTACCACACCGGCTTGCCGGCCGCTCGGCAAGATAAAGGGGGCAAAACCAAGCTCAATGGAGATGCCCCGCTCCTTTTCTTCCCGCAGTCGATCGGTATCCTGCCCGGTGAGCGCTTTAATCAGCGCCGTCTTGCCGTGGTCCACATGGCCCGCCGTGCCGATGATTACGTGAGACACCGAATCACCTCTTCCTCCTCCGCTTCCGCCACTGTACGCAAATCCAGCAGCAAACGGTCACCTTGGACGCGCCCTACGAGCGCCGGCTGGCCGGTACGCAGTTTCTGCACCCAGTCGCTAAATGAGCCGTGGCGCGGACGCAAAACCACCATGGTAGTGGGAAGTTTAGCTAGGGGCATGGAGCCGCCGCCCACAAAAGAGAAATCTTCGCATGTGTTAACAATCAAAAAGCTCTGCCCACGCCGGCGCAGTTCTGCCGCCAAATTATCAGCCCGCCTTTTCAGTATTTCTGCAGGCATGGAGAGCATCGCCAAAGTGGGGATCTCCCGCAGGGGCTGACCGGCAAGGTAGATGCGCAGCGTTGCTTCCAGTGCCGCCAGAGTAACTTTGTCCGGCCGCAACGCCCGCATCAGCTGATTTTGCTTGAGCCGCTCCACAAATACCCGCTTACCGAGAATAATGCCGGCCTGCGGGCCGCCGAGAAGTTTGTCGCCGCTTAGCGTCAGAAGATCAACGCCGTCGGCAACCCGCTCCCTCACGAGCGGCTCAGGTTCAAGGCCAAATTCGCTCAAGTCCAGCAGGAGGCCGCTACCCAAGTCTTCCATCACCGGGACGCCAAATTCCAAGCCCAACAATACTAGTGCTGCCACGTCTACCGAGGAAGTAAAACCGACAACTTTAAAATTGCTGGTATGCACTTTCAAAAGCAGGCCGGTTTCTGTGTCAATCGCTGCCCGATAATCTGAGAGATGCGTTTTGTTGGTGGTACCTACCTCTTTCAGACTTGCACCGCCTGCCGACATTACTTCAGGAATCCGAAAACTGCCGCCGATTTCCACCAGTTCGCCGCGAGAGACAATCACCTTTTTCCCCGCCGCCAGTGTATTTAAACAAAGCAGTACTGCAGCCGCATTGTTATTGACGACGCAAGCCGCCTCCGCCCCGCTGAGGCTCATCAGCAGCTTTTCCACATGATGATGACGTGAACCACGCAGACCCTCCTGCAACTCCAGTTCTAAGTTGCAGTAGCCTGCGGCCGCTTGCATGGCCGCCTCTGCCGCCGCGGCAAGGGGCGCCCGCCCCAGGTTGGTATGCAGCACAGTACCGGTGGCATTGATGACCCGACGTAGCGATGGCAGTTCAAGCTGCTCCAGCCAACTTCCCAAGCGCAGCGCCACTTCCTCCGGTGTCAGGCTCAGCCCCGATAGCTCTTCGTTGCTTCCTGCCGCTAAAATCTGCCGCCGCAGCACATCCACAATCTCCTGCACAGCCTGCACCAGCAACGCATGAGGATAACTGCTCTCCGGATAGGCTCGTTTATACAAATTGACGGCCACGTCCACCGCCGGCAGTGAGCGCAAACATGCCTGCCGCCAGTTTTCAACCATATCTTTCACCGTCCAATATTTTTTCTGTCTTGCAATTACCCTCTCCCCTACATAACCTTCCCAATCTAGCTGAAGCACAAAATTCATACATGGGACTCATTTCAAGGTATTGTCCGATGGCGGCCGCTTCTAACATAACACGCCTTTTCGGGTCACTGTCGACAATAAGCTGACCGTGCTTTCTGATTTGGTAGCGCAGAGAAATGGATGCTGCTTCAAAATCTACCACTTGTACAGTCTTGTGGACTAACTCGCCCAGAGCTATTTCTAATTCCAGACGCCTGTCGAAACGAGCCGGCTTATCTCCTGCTCCGGCGGTAAAAATTACCGCCAGATCAACATCACTGCGCTCCGTCATCCGCCCCTGAACTACCGAGCCAAACAGATAGGCTGCGGCTGTGTCCGGCTGTTTTTCCAGGTATTCCCGAACAACTCTGGTTATTTCATCCGGCGTCATTTTCTCACCATCCGGTCTTATGTTTCGACCGAGAGTTTCTGTTCCCATTCCCAGGCCGTCCGCACAATAATCTCTAAATTATCATGCCTCAGCGGAAAATTGAGCAGCGCTCTACTCTTTGCCACATCAGCCACCAGCGCCGGCGGATCACCGGGTCGCCTGCCCGTCCGCACAACCATAAAATCCTGCCCGGTAACTTGTCTGACCGTCTCCACCACTTCCAGCACGGAGTAGCCGCGCCCATACCCGACATTAAACACATCACTTTCCCCGCCGCCAAGCAAATATTCCAGCGCCGCCAAATGAGCCTCCGCCAAATCGCTGACATGAATATAATCGCGCAGACAGGTGCCATCCGGCGTAGGATAATCGGTACCATACACCTCCAGCCGAGGAATCCTTCCTGCGGCCGCCCTGGTAGCCAGCGTCACCAAGTGCGTGGCCGTCGGTTTGCGTTCGCCCAGTTCACCCTGGGGGTCGGCGCCGGCCACGTTAAAGTATCTCAGGGCGATATACTTAAAAGCGGTAACACGCGCCAAATCAGCCATGACCTGCTCCATCATGGCTTTAGTGTGTCCATAGGGATTAATAGGCGCCAGTCTGCTATCTTCAGCCACAGGAATCTTATCTGAAATCCCGTAGACTGACGCACTGCTGGAAAAAATAAAATTATTTACGCCGAATTCCTGTAAAACCTCAAGCAAATTCACGGTCCCCAGCACATTATTGCGATAATAGACAAGCGGCCTTGCCACCGAATCAGGCACCACGCTCAAAGCGGCAAAATGTATCACCGCTGCGGGCTGCTCTTTGGCGATAACAGCCCGCAATGAGTCCTTGTCCAACAAGTCTGCCTGATAAAACTCGCCAAATTTTACGGCGTCCCGGAAACCGGTGAACAGATTGTCCAACGTTGCCACTTGATAACCTCGGTTGCCCAGCAGCTTAACCACGTGACTGCCGATATAACCGGCCCCGCCGGTCACCAATACCTTTGTAATCGTCTCTGGCATAGCCATTCTCCTTTTCATTCCTATCATTGCCTTTTCGCTGCCCTCACCCGTACCACGTAGGGGCGGGTTTCAAACCCGCCCAAGCAGATGGTAGATGCTATTTTCAGAGGAGCCTGCTCTTCAGGGCTCTGGCATAAACCTGTTCCATTTCGGCGAGCACCTGCTCAAGCGCATAAGGCTTAACCATTTCACGTCCCCTTTTACCCATCCGGGCTGCTAATTCCCGGTCCGTCGCCAACTTACGCACAGCCTCAGTCGTTTTTTCCACATCATGGACGGGAACCAAAAAACCGTTTTCCCCATCAACAATCAAATCTCTGTTTCCTCTGATGTCTGTGGCCACCACCGGCCTCCCCGCCGCCATCGCCTCCATCACTGCCCGGGGCAGCCCTTCACGCAATGAAGTGAGCAAGAGCAGATCACAGGCACAAAGCAAATCAGGGATATCCCGGCGAAAACCTAAAAATCTCACCCGCTCAGCAACTCCCAGGCTTTTCACCAAAGCGCGCAATTCCTGCTCATAGGCTCCTTCTCCAGCCAGCAGAAGAAAAACATTTTCCCGCTCAGCCGCAAGTTCTCGTAACATATGCAAAGACTGCAGATGATTTTTCCCTGCCATAAATTCACCCACAAAAAGCATCAGCAAATCATCAGCTTTAAAACCCAGGCTATCCCTGACCTGCGAGCGAACGCCGTTCTCAGCGCAGCAATAAAGTTGCAGATCCAACCCGACCCCTCCCAGCAAGGAAACGGTACCCTTGGCCCGCAGGGGAAGTTTTTTGGCCAACTGATAATCTTCTCTGTTAATCGCGACTAACTCATCCGTCCAACGCGCGGCAAGCCTCTCAAAGGGATAATATAGCAACCAGTTCCTGACGGGAGAACCCTGATAAAAATGAAAGCCGTGGACTGTATACACCACAGGCTTTGTCGCAGTGAGCATTGCCGCAAGACGTCCGAGAAAAGCGCCCACCGGCGTATGCACATGCACCAGGGAAAATCTTTCGCGCTTCATCACTTTGCACAGCTGACGGAAAGCCTTAATATTCGAAAGAGAAAAGGGTGAACGGGCAAAATCAACATGATGGCAGACAACGCCCAACCTGAGCAGTTCCTCCCTCCTTTTTCCCATACTGGTGGCCACATGCACCTGCCAGCCCTTTGTCCGAAAATAAGCGAAAAATGGCAGATGAAAATTCAAGAGATGGTTTTCCACATGGGCAATAAAAAGAACTTTCTGCGTCATGGTACTCTCCCCATCCTTCTTTCGAGATCACGTCCGAGTCAAACCCGCCTAAAGGCGCAATGTCTTAGAATTTGCATTAGAAAAGTGTTGATAAAGGTCATCAACATTTGACGCCTGTTCACAGCCGGCGGCAGCTTCCCCTGAAAAAACGGTAGGAACTGTCTCAAGCAAAATCTTTAAATCCAATAAGAAAGAATAGTTAACGATATAATTTAAATCATAACGCAATTTATCATGGACGGTGGTAGAATATTTTGCACGAACCTGCGCCAGCCCAGTAAGGCCGGGTTTTACCAGATAACGATAGCGGTATTCAGGTACTTCCTCCAAAAACTGTCTGACAAACTCCGGCCTCTCCGGCCTCGGCCCCACCAAACTCATTTCTCCCCTTAAAATATTAAGCAGCTGGGGCAATTCGTCCAAGCGTGACCGGCGCAAGATCCCTCCTAGAGGGGTAATGCGCGGGTCATTTTCAGTGGCCAGCATCGGTCCGCTTAATTTCTCCGCATCTGCCACCATAGTACGAAACTTAAAAAGCTTAAAAATCCTGCCGTCTCTTCCCACCCGTTCTTGGCTGTAAAAGACAGCACCCTTGGAAGTCAGCTTAATTAAAATTCCAATAATTGAAAATACAAGCAAAGAAACAACTAAGCCAAAAAAAGCAAAGAGAAAATCAAGGCTATGCTTTACAAACATCGATACGGGCGGCACCAGAATTTCCGGCACTTCAATAATTGGGGTATCGCCGATTCTGGCGGCGGAAGACTTCTTTAAAAGCACCTCATACAGGTCGGGGACAACAAACACCTCCCTGCCTAACTCAAAACAGCCGACTAAAATTTCTCGCCTTATTTCCGGAGCAACTTTTTCCGTCAGCAACACAGCGTCCACGCCCGGCAGCGCGTGAAAAATCTCCGCTGTGGCTTCGGGCGGGTAGATACAAGCCACATCCACCCAGCCTGTCGGCAAAGATAAGACTTTCGGCAAAAGCCTTTTCACATCCTGATCCGTCCCTACTATCAGCAGCCTTTTCTTGCCGTGCCAACGTCTTTCCAGGCGCAGCGTCAGACTACGCCACAGGTTTAAGGCCACAAGCTGAAAAAGCGGCGCCACAAGAAAAACGCTGCGCGGAAAGGCAAGCTGCCTTTCCCAAAACGCCATAGCCATAGTAGCCATAAAAGTCAGACCCACCCCAACCGCAATCAATCTGGAAACCTGACTATAGGAATGTCTCCTTACCGAGTAAAGGCCGACGCCCGCAAAAATCAGCACGGCAAGCAAGGAAATAAACGGCAAAAGCCCTACAAAAGCCCTGAAATTTTCAGCCGGGATATGCAAGCCGAAGCGCAGGACGAAAGCGAGCGCAAAACCTGCGTTCACCAGAGTCACATCCACCAACATTACAATCCAAATGGGAAAGGAAACTTTGCTTTTTCTCCGGGACAAATTGGCAAGCTGGTTCAAAGTAACACTCCCCTAGAAAGTTTTAAATGCCTGATAAGTCGTTTCACTTGTCGGGTCAAGCGCTATAGCTTGCTCATACAGCTCTTGATGCCTGGCGCTGTCGCCCTCTTTTTCAGAGAGCAGCGCCAACATCATTTTGGCATGGGCTTTGTCAAAGGAAGAATATAGAGCTTTTTCCAGATAAGGTTTGGCCTGCTCATAATCGCCCAGCATAAAATGAGCCTGCCCTAAAGAAAGGGCAATAAGCGTGGGGTCTGCAAAAACCTCCTGAACCTTCTCGTCAACAGCAAAAACCCTTTGCAAATAATTTCGCCCCGTCGCGCTATCGTTACCTGTCAGTAGATTGTATGCTGCACGCAAATAAGCAGTAGCGTAATGACGATAGTGCGCAGCGGAACTGGGCTGCAATTCAATGGCCCGCCGCAGAATATCGAGCCCCTGCTCAAATAAACCTGCCCTGATCAGGAAACTGCCAAAGGTATGGGCAGCAAAAGGATTATAGCGATTATTTTCATACCCAGCTCTGTACTGTTCCTTGGCTTTGACAAAATAAACGGTATTCTGCGTCTGAGCTCCCCTGATTTCATAAACTTCAGCCAAAGCAAAATTAATATGCGTGTTAAAAGGGTCATGGCGCTCAGCGCGCTCAAAACTGACTACCGCCTGCTGAAGCAGGTTCAGATTCATCTGCCTATTTCCCTCTTCAAAGGCCGCATGGCCAATCAGCAGCCTAGTGACAAACACTGCCAGCCCTATGATAACAGCGAATGCCAGCACCGGTTTATAGCTCTCCTTTGCGGGGGAAACGGCTACAGTGCCGGCTACAAAAGAACGGGTCACACCCATTAAGCCAAAGAGGAAAATACCAATAGCCCCTAAAGACAAGTTAAAATCATAAAGGCTATGGGTCACTACAGCCAAAACTCCGCTAACAATAGCTGCAACCAGCACTTTCTGCTCAATAGGCGCCTGTTTATACAAGCGGTAAGTGGTAAAAATCAAGCCAAGCCAAATAGCCAGGAAAAGCAGGAAGCCGATAATGCCCGTCTCTATCCATACTTGTAAAAAATGATTATGAACCTCGGTAGTACTATAGTCGGCCGACTGATACTTAAAATAGATTGAACTCCAAGCATGACCGCCCAAGCCCCGCCAAGGATGATCCTTAATAATTTCCCAGGCATCTCTAAAAAAGACGAAGCGCTCCGCCACATTTCTCTCCCGATCCAAACCAAATATGCGGGAATAGAGCAACCCGGGCAACAGCCTGTTCCAAGCAAAGCTTAGACTCTGCTGCCTGCCGTCACCGGCTAGCGCCACATCCCTGGCCTCTACTGATGTGCCGGGGTGAACGCTTTGCAAATGCACAAGAATTTTGCGCGCTTCGGCGGAGGTGGTAAAGCCAAACTGCTTTCTCTCCCAGCCTGCGCTTTGCCCCCCCGCCTCCTCGACAAGCGAAGCAATGCTATTGTCACGGCGCTGTTCCAGCACTGTGAGCTGCCAAGCGAAAGGCGCCTCCCCTGCTTGAGTCGCCAGGAGGTCCATGGCTAAATTATACTGTACTCCAGGCTTGACAGCAACAAGCTGCTCCACACCCGTTTGTGCCAAGCGCAAAGGAGCGGCAACAGTGCGATAAACATACCCTCCCAAAATACCCGAGAAAAGCAAGAGCAGCAATCCAGATACAGCCAACAAAAGCTTTGGACTGACCCGCCGCCGGAGATCAATCAGCAAGTACTGACCGACCAGCGTGACAAGACAGCCGGCAAAAACCAGCAGCCAGAGCCTGTCCCCCTGCCCCGCTAAAGCCGCCCGGCCGGCAAGAAGTGTCAGACCAATGGCCAGAGCCGAAACTAAGCCGATAAAAAGCGCCGCATCCAAACGTTTGGTCCGCGGCATTAGCACCACATACAGCAGAGAAAAAACAGGGATAATCGCCCAGCCGCCTCGGGAATAAGTCAAAATCGCGGTAATCAGCAACAAAAATGCTGCCACGGCGTAAAACTGCCTTAACTTCCAGGAAGCCGTCTGCCAAAGCCCAAGACAAACGAGGAATGCGCCTGTCAGATAAGCCGCCAAGCTGTTAGGATACTGGATAGTGGAATAGATCCGGCCACTCACATAACCGCCGACCACTTCCCAGGTGCCGGCGGCGGCGCCTAGCCCGAGCACCGCCACGCCGAGTGCACTGAGCAGCAGAACATTTAAAAGTAAAAGTCCGGCCCCTTTTCTCACCTGACCAAGCTGCGCCACAAGCCAATAGACCAAAAAATAATTGCTTACTTTAAGAAACTCCTGAATCGCTCCGCGGCTGTTAATCGCGACCGTGAAAGAAAGCACATAAGCAAGCACAAAAGCAAAAATGATGTAATCCAACGGTTCCCGCAAGAAAGTAAACTCCCTGCGCTGATATTTAACAGCCCACCATAACATAAAAATAGCATAAGTCAAAAGGTGGGTGGGAAGCTGCTCCCTTGTAAAGAACATGGCGCGCATATACGGAGGGTAAAAAAGCAAAACACACAAAGCAATAAAAGCAAAGAGAGCAAACCCTTGGAACAAAACGGGCTGTTCCATAATGTCTTGAACCAAGCGGACTTTGCGACCATCGTTAACTTGCACTGCTAGTTTTGGCTGCTGCTTTTCACGACTCTTTTTGCCCATATCTGCTCCTATAAATTGTATTTGTATTTCCTTTCGACAAACCCGCGCTTATTTCCTGCCGGACTGCCCACTACTTTTTTGCAGTCTCCCCCCGAACTGAACAGCCGCAAAGATTAAAAAAGCACTCCAAGGCAGAAGGCGCAGTCTGAGGTTAGCCCCAATGTTACCGCTAAATAAGGCAATAGCTCCGATTAAAGCAAGAGAGAATAAGAGTAGAAAACCTTCCCTGCCTTCCTGCCGCCGCAGCACGCGCCAAATCCCCTTAACCCATTCAGGCAGCAAAAATAATACCGGCAAAGCTTCCAGCAAACCTATGGCAATCACTTGACTTCTAACCTGCCATAGAAAGGGGCCGAACATGGCTGTGAGGAAGCTATAAGGGTACGTCAGCAGAAAGCCGCTAATACTGCTAAAATCAACTGTAACCCCGATGGCGCTACCGCCAATGTTGTAAACATCCTCCCGGAAAGTTGCCACAGTTTGCGGATTTATAAAATTATTGACATACTGCCAGGCAAACGGACCGAAACCTGCAAGCCATGGAGCCGCCATGGCAACAAAAAGGCCGGCAAGCAACGCAATCGCCCTCTGCCTGAGGAAAAGTTGATATAGAACGAAACTTAAGGAGAGCACGAAACCGGCATAGGGGCGAAAGTCATAGAGAAGCGTCAAGGCTAGGAAATAGCCCGGCCAAACTAAAGTATTTCCTTTATCCTCCAATATGCGCAGTCCATAATAGATGCCAAGCAACCCAAAGAAAAGGATCAGAGAGTCTCTCAGTAGCACGGTAGAATGAAAGACTGCCGATGGATATAGAGTAAGCAGCAAACCGGCGAGATTAGCAGGATGGCGCAGATCACGCCAAGAATAGGGACGATGAGCTGCAAGAGCACTAGCCGCAAGCACACCCACATAAACGGCCAAACTTCCAGCCACAATACTAAGTAACTTGCCAAGAATCAGGCTTGGACCAAATATGGCAAACAGACCGGATAACACGTAGGGATATGGGCAAACAATCCCTGGAGGTATTGTCCCGACAAGCAGCGACTGGGCTTGGCTCCAATATATTCGGTCGTCTGAACCAGAGGCTAAGGGATAAAATCCGGCAAAACCCTGGGCCTCGGAATAAAGATGCAGCACTGTGCCGGCCAACAAGCGTACCGCCAAAGCAATCAGCAGCCAAAACAACGCCGGTCTGTTAAATATTTCACCAATTCGCGCCAAATAACCTGCCTGTGAAGAAACCTTAGCCCTCACTATCCTTCCCCCTCTCCTGCGCTGCCCTGGCACCTTTCAGAGCGAGCACCTCCCTGTATAGTTTATCATATATGGAAGCAGTATGGAGCAAATCAAAATTTTCCTGAATACGCCGCCTTGCCGCCGCCCCTAGCAAATTCCTGCTCGCGGCGCTCATCTCCAACAGTTCACCGCAGGCTTTCGCCAGTGCTTGCGGATTCGCGGGCATCGCCACCCGGCCCGTATCGCCCACAAGCAAAGCAGAATCACCCACATCAGTCACCGCGCAAGGCACAGCGCATGCCATTGCCTCCCCCACTGCCAAGGGGAATGCCTCCCCTAAAGAAGAAGAAACGGCAATATCCAGTGCCGCCAACAGACGGGGCACATCGTCCCGTTGCCCCAACAAATGGCAGCGACTGCCGATTCCCGCTGCTTCTATCCACCCCGCCAGTTCGGCGTTTTCCCGGACAACCCCCTGACCGCAGAGCAAGAACTGTGCCTCAGGAAATCGGGCACTGACTATTGCCGCAGTCTGCACAAAATTACCATGGTCTTTTTGCCGATCAAAACGTCCCACCAAACCTGTTAAAAGCGCCGTATCAGAAATGCCTAATTCCCGGCGCACAGACAGCCTTGCAGTCTCATCCGGCTGAAAAGCCGCTAGGTCAAAGCCATTATGGATAACTTGCAGCTTTTCTGCGGCATAACCGAGTTCTGCATGTAGCCGACGCGAAGCTTCCGCGCAGCAAACAATACGGATCGGCAGATAACGGGACAGCCAGGCACACGCCATAGCCGTCCAGATGGTGGTGCGCTTATTTGCCTGCAAAGCAAGATTGCTATGGTGCACCCCCCAGACGACCGGGAACCCTCCAGCCAGCCTGGCAGCTATCCCACCCAACAAATCAGCGTGATACATCCAGGTCTGTATCAGATCAGGCCTACTCTTACGCAAAGAGCGGGAAAGACGCCAAACCGCCAGCGGCTCAGGCACACCGCGTTTCATGCCTATAGCCCGTACCGGCACACCTAAGGCCCGGATTTTCTCACCCACCGGACCAATGTCAGTCAGCGAAACAACCTCAGCAGAAAAGTTATCCCGCTCCATACAAGAAAGCAGCTTATAGAGCATGTTTTCTGCGCCGCCCACATCCAAGCCGGTTATGATGTGTAGTACCTTAATACGATCCATTTCCACCAAGAACCTCCAAATACTGGTCGGCTATTTTGTCCACGGCAAAATCCATCGCTCGCTGCTGCAGAGCCTGCGTCTCCCGAGGCAAAGCTAATACCGACATAATACTCTTTGACATGCTTTCCGCGTCACCAACGGGGACGAGCGAGCCATACCGGCCGTTTTCCAAAATTTCTGCCGGACCGCCGGGGCAATCGGTGCTAACGACCGGACAACCGCAAGCCATAGCCTCCACCAGCACGTTGCCAAATCCTTCCCAAGCCGAAGACAGCACAAATACTGCCGCGCGGCTCATATAAGCAAAAGGATTATCCACAAAACCGGGCAAAACAACATCTCTCTCCAGTCCCAGCTCCTGCACCAGCTTCTCTAGGTGAAGCCGTTCCTCCCCTTCACCCAGAATCAACAAACGGGCAGCTCGCTCTTGACGCAACAGTGCAAAAGCACGAATCAGAGTTTGAAAATCTTTTGCCGCCGTTAAACGTCCTGCCGCCAAAATTACCGGTTGTTCGTCTGGCGCAAACCAGGCATGGACCATAGGCTCCGCTGCCTTATCTAGGATTTCCAGAATCGGCACCGGGTTGTAAACCACACGGGTCTTCTCAGGAGACAATCTGCCGAAATCAGCTAAGTCTTTCGCTACACCTTGCGAAACGGCAACAACTGCCGCAGCGCGGGGATAAAAATATCGAACCAAAAAAAGCGCCAACCGGTCCCGGCTTGTCCCTCCTTGCGAAGTAAGGTGCAAAGTGCTATGCACGCTTACGGCTACCCGGGTAGGCATAAAAGAAAGCCATTTTGCCAAAAGCGCAACAATGTTGGCATGCTCCAGAGCAGAAAGCAATACCGCCGGTCTTTCCCGCCGCAGATAACGCACTAAGGCAGGTAAACTCGTCAATATTCGGGAAGCCTGCAGGTCAACAAGACGTACCTCCGGCGGCACTTGCTCAAGGTAGGGCCCGCTTGCCTTGGCTAAAACTAAATCCACAGCCAACCCTCGCTTGGCAAAAGCTTGCGCTAATAGCAGCATTACACGCTCCGCCCCACCGCCTTGGAGAGAAGGAACAAAAAGCGCAATTCTTCCGCCCATTCCTGCATCACTCCTTTGTTCATGCCTAACAAATTTCCTGCCCTGAAAATAGCATCTTCCATCCTGACAAATTCCCCTCTCCCTGCGGGCTTATCATTACCCATAAGTATTGAGCTAATGGAAAAGCTCCCACATGTCAGTAATATCCTGCAGTCTTCGGAACCCTCGCCACAGGACTTTGACGCCTGGCTG
>JAGXTN010000040.1 GCA_018333455.1 Dethiobacter sp.
CATCGTACAAACGAGGGCAATAAGCGTTCCCTTCTCCCATCCCGACAAATTCCCCTCTCCCTGCGGGAGAGGGCTAGGGTGAGGGCCAGCCTGAGGCGCATTTTCATCCTTGCGATGGTGCCCCGTCTTTATCGGGCATGGGGGTCTACCCGCTTTTTTCTAACGAGCGCGCACAATTTGAATCCATGTTTGCCCATAGATCCGCTCAATTTCCTGACCATCCTCAAAATAAAAACGCGTCGGCGCCTCTCTGCTATCCTTCCGCCATGTACCGCGGTGGCGCTGCCCCAGCGCATAAAAATCAATTGCGCCTGAACCAATAATATCAGGCGTAGGCCGTCCCAACAAGCCAGTCCGATGCGGCACATATTGCACGATTACATTTCTGGCCATAATCGTCTTGCCGTCGGCATCGCGATGCACCTTTCCATTGATATAGCGCCGATACGCACGCTGCCGCTGGTCATATTCATAGCGGATAGCCAAATCACTGCCATACTCCACAGAGATGCTTAGCGCCTGCTCACCCTGTCTGCTCAGGTGAGACGGACGGATCACAACTTCCTGCGAAGGAGCGACTGCCCCCAGCGCAGCCAGATTAACATAAAGATTATGGGGCGCACGACGGGCTGAATCACGAAAGAAACTGCCGCCGCTGGAGGCTGTCGCATTTGTCCCTCTGACATTCCAGCTCCTAATTCTAGCCAGCACATCAAAGCTGCCGCCGGAATAGACTAAATGCACTCTGTTCTCCATCGCCAAAAAAATGCTATGCTCGCGCGCACTGCGCACCGGTCCCACTTTCCTGGGCAAAGCGGAAAACAGCGCCAAGTAGCGTGTAATCCGCCCTTCCACTTCGTACTCATAAATCACGCTCGCCTGAGACAAGCCATGTTGCGGCCGAGCCGGGCTGGCATTGTCGATCACGACCCCGTAAATCGGCCTTTTTTCAGCGCGAGGCGTAATGACGGCCAGGTCGGCGGCTAACTGTGTCCGCGCCCTCTTGAGCAGAGCGTCCTGCTCCCTGCGCTGAGCCAAGAGATTTTTTGACTGAGCCTCTGCTTCAAAACGCATATCCTCTATTTGCTTTTGCTGCGCCGCGATCGCATCTCTGCTCTCTGTCAGCGTTTCAAATTCAGTTCTAAAAGCGGCGATAATCTCTGCATCCCTGTTTAAGACCCGCCTTAAAAACGCGGCACGAATCAGTAAATCACCAAGATTATCTGCGTCCAAGAGCATTTCCAGGTATGACAGCCCGCCCTTCATGTAGACACTGCGCAGCCGTCCTGCCAGCACCAGGCTTTTTTCCGCCATCCGTGCCTCTGCCTTCAGCAAGCCTGCTTCAGTCTGCCTAAGCAGCCTTTTTACCTTTGTCTCTTCGGTAGCAAGCTCCAGCAAGCGCGCTTCACGAGCTTTGATATCTTCGTCCATCGCTTTGATAACTTTTTCCAGTTCCGTTATCTCTGTTCTCGTTCTCTCTATCCTGTGCTGCGGGTCCGGCTCATTGCCGGCTGCCAAACCGGAAAGAACAGTTAAAATCAGCAGCAAAACTATCAACAGCCTAGTAAGCTTTTTCATCAGAGACAATTTGCTCCCCCCTCCCCGTTAAACACGCAGGAATTTGCGCACCGAGACAATGCTGCCGATTCCACCCATCAGCGTACCCAATAATAAAAGCCCGCCGAAAATCGGCAAAATCAGCGCCGGGTCGGTAACCGGCCGGATGAAGAAAGTCAAAGCCTCTTGCTGCAACGAAGTCGCAAGTTGCTCATATCCCAGACCTAAGGCAACAATGGCAAAAAGTGTGCCCGTCCAACCGATAACTACCCCTTCGAGCAGAAACGGAAAGCGGATAAAGCTATTGCTTGCACCCAGGTATTTCATAATCCCCACCTCGTCCTGACGAGCTACCACAGACAGACGGATTGTAGTCACAATCAAAAAAACGGCGCCCAGAGCAAGTAAACTGCTCATGCCCAGCAATAGTCTGTTTAGCCAATGAGTGACACCGATTAGCCGCCCGACCAGTTCCTCGCCGTAATCTGCCATTTCCACACCGGGAAATGCCCGAATATCGGTTGCAAGCGCCGCAACGCTCTGGGCGTCACTAGCCTTGACACGGAAAAGATCAGGGAGAGGGTTATTTTCCCCTTCCATGCCCGCTAAAAAAGCAGGATCGCCCAGCGTCTCGGCAAACTCCACCAGCCCTTGCTCCTTAGGAACAAGCAGATAGCTCTGCACCAGCGCATGCTCAGCCAACTGCCGGCTGATATCGGCCGGGTCGGCGCCTTCTTCCAGAAAGACGGCAATTTCAAGATTTGTTTCAATCGTGCGCATCATCTGACCCACATTTACAGCCAGCAGTAAAAATCCGCCCAAAATAGCCAGAGAAATCGCAATAATTCCTGCCGTCACAGTAGCCAACCATAAATTTCTGCGCAAAGAGAGGATACCTTGGCGCAGACCGTATTTAAGTGCTGAGATGTTCATTACCGTAGCTCCCCCGTTGTTCATCGCGAATTAGACTGCCATTTTCCATTGCCACCACTCTTTTTTTCATACGGTCAACCAAGTCCCAGGCATGGGTAGCAATAATGACAGTCGTGCCGCTGCGATTGATCGTCTCAAACAGTTCCATCAGCTGCAAAGCATTATTGCGGTCTAAATTCCCTGTCGGCTCGTCAGCCAAAATAATTAAAGGGTCTTTGACAATCGCGCGGGCAATCCCCACGCGCTGCTGCTCCCCGCCGGAAAGCTCTGCGGGAAAGGCTTTTTCCTTGCCGGTCAAACCGACTTCAGCTAATGCGGCCGGTACTTTTCGCCTGATCTCCTTAACCGGACGGCCGATAACCTCCAAAGCGAATGCCACATTTTCATAAACCGTTTTCTGCTTTAATAAACGGTAATCCTGAAAAACCATGCCTATCCGCCTTCTGTGGCGTAAAAGCTCTTTTTGTTTCAGTTTGGACAGATCCCTGCCTTCAAACGTTATCTGCCCCGACGAAGGCGTCTGCTCACGGAAAACCAGTTTTATCAGCGTACTCTTGCCGGCGCCGCTCGGTCCGACCAAAAAAACAAACTCGCCGCGGTTCACTTGCAGCGATAAATTCGCTACGGCAGGTAAAGCGCAATTTTGATAGCTTTTCGAAACACGTTTTAGCTCAATCAAAGTCAACTCTCCTTGAAAAAAATCAAATCTGCAAAAACCTAATATACTAAAAGTTCGCTTGTTATCCAAAAAATCCTGCCATGCGAACTACTAAATAATCCCCCTCGCTAATTTCCCCTCCAAGGGAGGGGAATAAAAACAAAAACCCTCTCCTTCCCCTGCTAATCCCCTCTCCCTCCGGGAGAGGGCTAGGGTGAGGGCTAAGGCTAGGGTGAGGGCTAAGGCTAGGGTGAGGGCTAAGGCTAGGGTGAGGGCTAAGGCTAGGGTGAGGGCTAAGGCTAGGGCTAAAGCTAGAGCAAGCAAAAATATAAATTCATTATAAAAATTATAAAAACTCCTGCTAAATAATACAAGTCAGCGCTATCCGCTTTTTTTTGACGTCAACAGCCAAAACTCTTACACGCAGCACATCGCCTACCTGCACAACATCCAGCGGGTGACGAACAAATTTTTCCGAGAGTCGGGAAATATGAATCAATCCGTCCTGGTGGACGCCAATATCTACAAAAGCTCCGAAATCTACCACATTTCTGACCACACCGGTAAGCTCCATCCCTTCAGCCAAATCTTCCAGCTGGAGCACGCCTTTTTTGAAAACAGGCTTAGGAGCGTCTTCACGGGGATCCCTTCCCGGTTTTTTAAATTCGGCCAGAATATCCCTCAGTGTGGGCGCACCTACATTCAGCTTGGCGGCGGCAGCTTGGATATCGACCTCGGGAATCGCCTGCGGAGAGCCAAGCTCGGCGGGCGAAATAGCTAACAGCCTCATTAATTCTTCGGCCACTGCGTATGACTCGGGATGAACGGCACTTCTGTCCAGGTAGTTTTTCGCCTCCGGGATGCGCAAAAATCCGGCACACTGCCTGAAAGCAGCAGGGCCTAGCTTTGCCACTTTTTTCAACTCTGCTCTCGACTTAAATCTGCCGTTTTCTTCTCTGTAGGCCACAATGTTGGCAGCAATCGTTTTATTAATCCCAGCCACCCGCTCAAGGAGCGGCGTGGAAGCAGTAGTCAAATCTACGCCTACTTGGTTGACGCAGCTTTCCACTACCCCGTCTAGACTTTCCAGCAACCTTTTTTGATTCACATCGTGCTGATACTGACCGACCCCGATCGCCTTTGGGTCTATTTTCACCAGCTCAGCCAATGCGTCTTGGACACGGCGGGCAATTGAAATAGCGCTTCGTTCCGCCACATCCAGCTCCGGAAACTCCGCTTTGCCTAATTTAGAAGCAGAGTAAACGCTGGCACCGGCCTCGCTTACCACTGTATATTCAATAGGATATTCAAGCTCAGCAATCACTTCCGCAATAAATTCCTCGCTCTCACGGCAGGCAGTACCATTGCCAATCGCAACCAAATTCAAATCATACTCTTTAATCAGGCGTTTAACTGCCGCGGCGGCAGCCTCTTTTTTGCTTTGCGGCGGCGTCGGGTAAATCACGGCCGTTTCCAGCAACTTTCCTGTCTCATCCACACAAGCCAGCTTACAGCCGCTGCGATAGCCGGGATCTAAGCCCAGAATACGTTTGCCGGAAACAGGAGCCGCCAAGAGCAGCCCTCTCAAATTAAGTTTAAAAATCTTTAAAGCCTGCACTTCCGCCCTTTCCGTCATCTCTCCTCTTATTTCCCGTTCCAGCGACGGAAAGAGCAGGCGTTTCCAGCCATCCTTAATGGCGCCGGCAATTTCTCGCTGCGCCCCCACAACAAAGTCTTCTTTAAGGTAATATTTTTTCAGCACGTCGATAGCCAGTTCATCGGGAAAGGAAATCTTTACTGTTAAAAAGCCTTCCTTCTCGCCGCGGTTCATCGCTAAGATGCGGTGAGGCTGAGCCTTTCGCAGCGGCTCACTAAAGTTGTAATATGTTTCAAAGCTGCTCTCTTTTGCTTCTTTACCGCCTGAGCTTGTCAGCAGTCCGTGCTCAAAAATAAGCTTACGGATTTCGCGACGGGGCTGCATATCATCTGCCAGCATTTCCGCAATAATATCTCGTGCCCCCGCCAATGCGTCCTCCTCGGTGAGCACACCATATTCCTCGTTCAGATATTTCTTTGCTTCGCTCTCCGGACACTCAAGCCCTTTCAGCACCGCCTCTGCCAACTGTTCAAGCCCTTTTTCCCTGGCAATTACCGCCCTGGTACGCTTCTTTGGCCTGTAAGGCCGATAAATATCTTCCAGTTCCGTGGCTGTAGCAGCGGCAGCAATAGCCGACGCCAATTCCGGAGTCAACACAGCCGCTTCTGTCAGGATTCTGGCGACATCTTCTCTCGTTTTTTCTAAATTTCTATACAGACTTAACTTCTCGGCAAGCAAGCGGAGTTGCTCATCATCCATGCCTTCAGTCGCCTCTTTGCGATAACGGGCAATAAACGGCACTGTGTTCCCCTCATCGAGCAATGTAACTGCTTTAGCAATTTGTGATGCCGCCAATTTAAGCTCACCGGCAATACGGCTGATAATACGCTCTTCCCTAATCAAAGCTACCTCCCCGGCAATCTGCTTGTCCCAATTATGCTAAAACAACCAGTGCGTCAACTGCCACAGGCTGACTGCCGTTAATCATCACCGGGTTAATGTCGATTTCCGCAATCTCCGGATGCAGCAGCGCAAGCTGTCCAAGCGTGACCAAAAGCTTTAGCAGCGCCGCTCTGTCAACCGCCGGCATGCCCCTAAATTCCTCAAAAATTGCTTTAGCCCGCAGGTCCTGCAGCATCTCCTCCGCCTCAGCTTCACCAAGCGGAGCAGCTCTAAAAGTAATATCCCGCAAAGCCTCCGCAAAAACACCACCAAGACCTAACATGACGCAGGGGCCAAAAGCGGGGAAACGCGTCATGCCCACCAGCAATTCCCTGCCTCTCGGCAGCATTTCCGCAACAAGCACCGGAATTTCTGCGCCTGCCTCCTTACGCACTGCACGATACGCGAGACGTACTTCCTCCGCCGAAGTCAGGCCAAGATGGACAAGCCCTTTTTCTGTCTTATGCGCCACATCGGCGGCAGAGCCCTTTAACACCACGGGAAAGCCTACGGCAAGCGCCGCGGCAACTGCCGCTTCTTCCGAGAGCGCCAGCCTATCGCCTGTCACAGGAATACCGTAGGCCGCCAAAAGCTGTTTCGACTCATATTCAGTCAATGTTTTTTGCTGCCTTGCCACAGCAGCCGCGATGATTGCCTGCGCCTGCGGCGCTACGGCGGGCAGCTCGCTGCGGCTAAGCGGCTTTCTTTCCCTGATTTCTTTATAACGCAAAAGCGTGGCCAGAGCGCGCGCCGCCTTCTCCGGCGAATCGAAGACAGGGATGCCGTAGTCCAGGTAATTTGCCGTATAATCATCTTCCCGGCCAAAGAAGGAAGAAGCGACAAGCGGAATCTGATATTCCCAAGGCAGTGAGACAGTCTTTTGAAAATCAGCGTCAAAATTACTGAGAAACTGCTCTAAGGTAACATTGCCTAGCAGCTCCCGCACATGAGGATAGAGTTCCTTCATAAAACCGTGACTCATGCCGCCGTGGACGATCACTCCGTCTGCTTCGCCGCTCTGCATAATTATTTCAGGGATAACCGCCGTTAACACCTTCGCGTCAAGATGATAGGTAAGATCGACCGGATTTGCGCTCGAGGCGTGGGGCAAAATATGTTCTCTGAGCTGCTGCTGTAATTTAGGGGAGAAAGCAGGCACATCGAGCTTGCCATGCTCACAAGCATTGGCAATAGCGGTGCCAGGACCGCCGGAATTGGTTACTATCCCGATTCTCTTCCCTCTTAAGGGTGGCTGAGCAGCCAGCGTCCAACCGTAGCTGTAGAGCTCTTCCACCATCTGCACCTGGATAATCCCGGCCTGCTTCAAAATACCTTCATAGAGGAAATCAGGCCCTGCCATCGAACCGGTGTGGCTCATGCCGGCACGGGCGCCTGCGGCTGACCCTCCCACATACTGGACAATCACCGGCTTGCGGGGAGTAATCTTCTGCGCCACCTCGATAAAACGGCGTCCGTCACTGACTCCCTCCAGATAGATTGCGATCGCCTTTGTCTGCTCGTCCTGACCCAAAAACTCCAGTGCGTCCACAAGGTCAATATCGGCTTCGTTGCCTACGCTGATCGCTTTGCTGAAGTGAATGCCTTTCTGTTTTAGATAAGGCAAGGTTTGCGTCACATATGTACCGCTTTGCGATACCATGCCCAGTTTGCCCTGCTTACCCGAGCCGGGCATCACCGTCGTATTGAGCAAAATTTCTGAATTTAGAATGCCGATACAATTTGGCCCAAGAAAACGCATCCCGTAGCTGGCGGCGACTTCTTTTAGTTGCTCTTCCTTCAACCTGCCCTCTTCTCCCGTTTCCCGGAAGCCGGCAGTCACAACAATCGCATGTTTTGTGCCCAGCTGACCAAACTCAGCCAAGAGTTTGATTGCCTGCTCGGCAGGAACAATCAGCATGGCAAGATCCGGCACTTCCGGCAGGTCTGCCACAGCCCGGTAGGCTTGATGCCCAAGCACCTTTTCTTCTCTCGGATGAATAGGGTAAAATTTCCCCAGATAGCCCCCCTTGACAATACTCAGGCCATGCAGCGTCCCCATTTTGGATGGATTATTTCCAGCCCCCACAATGGCGATAGATTTTGGATTCATTAGTTGCGATAATGGATTGTTACGCATATTTGCCCCTCCCTTAAGCACGATGTTTCCATTATACAATATTTACATTCGATAATCAAACATCTAGTTTTCACAAAAAAGCGGCTGAATATAATAACTTCGCTTAAAATAGCAACCACAGCCCCCCAACTTATACCCTCTCCCATTGGTTTCAGTGAATCGGCTATTTCGCCGATTCAGACGAATCCAACATCTGACCTCCGACCTCTAAATGGGAGAGGGCTAGGGTGAGGGCATACTTTTCCCCTCTCCCATTGGTGTCAGTGAATCGGCTATTTCGCCGATTCAGACGAATCCAACATCTGACCTCCGACCTCTAAATGGGAGAGGGCTAGGGTGAGGGAAAGGCGAGAGCAAGCCTAGGGCACAAAAAAAACTGAGCCACAGCAAGCTCTGGCCCAGACAAGAGATGAACTATTTTCGTAAGAGCGCTTCAATGATCATTCTGATTCCTGCGCTTGCTACTCTCAGATATGTAAGCAAATCTTTGGTGTTCTCCATGACGGTGGCGGCAGTCTCCGCCAGGCCGGTCTGCACAAGCTCCAGCGAATCGTCAACTCTTTCGCCGGCATTTTTGATCGTCGCCGAGACAGCATAGAGATTATTGATCGCGCCGGGGATTTTTTCCTCAAACAACTGCTGGTTTTTACGAAGAGCGCCTGTGAGCAGCCGCAGATCAGCTGTGCTCACTTGCAGATTTTCAATAATCTCTTGCACATGCTGACTATTCTCAGTCATTTTCCTGTTTAGATGCACAACCAGCCTGTTGAGATTGGCTAGCGCAACCAAAAGGAAGCCGCCTACGGCTAAAACCACTACTACCGCAAGAAAAATACCCAGCTCAAAGAGTGAAAGATACATGACCACACCTTCTCATCATGATGGCGATATCTGACCAGACCAAGCAGCAAAAAAATAGCCGGCTATTGCTTCAACGCCTGCCGCAGCGCGTCTTCCACAGCTTTCGTCAGTGCTCGGCTCGTAGCCGTCGCACCGGAGACTGCGTCCACATCGAGGGACTGCGCTGCGATAATTTTTGCTAAAACGGCTGCAGCATCTCTCGACTGCTGATTGTCCCGGTTTTGCACAACATTTATGTTGGTCACCTTGCCGTTTTCGGCGACAACATCCACAATAAAGTTAAACGCGCCATAGGTAAACATGCCCCGGTGCGTTCCGTCGGGGACACTGCTAAAGTCAACGGCAACTTGACTGTCACGACGATTTTCGGTCGCTGGGTTTGCTCCGCAGCCAAAAAGAATAAAAGCGATGACTAACAGTAGCACTAAGCTCAAAATGTGCTCTCTTTTGTTTTTCATCGGCACTTCCCTTTCTCTCTCACCTGTTGCCAGGAATAATGCCTCTTCTATTTCTCCGGCCAAAATCTAAATTCCTTTTTTATCGCCGCTGATTATCCTAAAATACCCCAGATTATTTTAATATTTTTCGCTCTTTTCGTTAAATTTGTGTTTGTAGATTTTACCTGTAGCGTTATTTAATTGTTATTTGTCCTTGATTTCTCCAATTTGCATAAATTTATTGCCATTTGCTCATCCTACTGATAAAATGTCTTACAAATCGGTGCGAGGTGACGCAAATGGATGCAAATGTACTGTTGGAGGGAATTAAACAACTGAAATGGCACGAACAGCAGACGCTTTATGCCGAACTCAGAGGAATTCTTTACCCTGAGGAGAAGGATGTAAATGTGCTTACGCCCGAGCTGCGGGAAGTCCGTTTTCCTCATAAAGTGCGTTGCCCACATTGTAAAGCGATGAAAGTTAAGAAACACGGCATTTACCGTGGCAGACAGCGGTACTTATGTCTAAGCAAACGCTGTGGCAGAAGTTTCAACGACCATACAGGCAGCCCGATTTCGGGAACACATCATCCTGATAAATGGGTGCAATATCTCAAACTGATGGCACAAAGCAAATCTCTGCCTGCTACCGCATTGGCTCTGGATATCCATATTTCCACGGCTTTCAAGTGGCGACACAAGGTCTTAAATGCCCTCAGACAGCTAGAAAAAGACCATCTTGGCGGGATTGTAGAGGCGGATGAAACCTATTTTCTGGAAAGCAAGAAGGGTAAGCACAAACATCGTCTTACTAATCCCCGCAAACACGGCGGAAAGGCCAAACAGCGCGGTCTGAGCAATCAGCAAGTGGCTGCCTTGATTGCCATTGACAGAGACGGGGCTATTGTGTCCCAGATTGTGGGTCGGGGCAATACATCTTATGTCGAGATAGACAAAGCAATTGGTGAACACATTATACCCGGCTCAATTCTGTGTACGGATGCGGCCAGAAATTACGAAGCATTTGCTAAGCGACGGAAGATACGACACGAACGCCTTAATCCAAAATATGAACGGGTGCGGGGCTTGTACCACATCCAACATGTGAATGCCTATCACTCTGGGCTAAAACACTGGGTGAGGGATTTTAAAGGCATTTCCACCAAGTATTTGGATAATTATTTGGCTTGGTTCCGTTTCTTCCAAATTCACAAAAACAAGGAATTACACGCAATGAAGAAGCAATTCCTCTATGAAGCTTTTAAATCCTTGCGAATAGCGTAATTTAGTCAGCCACAATATTTACGAAAAGAGCTATATTTTTAAACCGGACATTGGCTACCCCAAATCTACTTCCAGCGCGTCGCTCACCAGGCAGAGTCCGCCAAATCTTTTCAAGAGAGGCGTCACGGCGGCGACCAAAGCGTCTATCTGCTCCTCGGGACAGGCAGCCATGATATAGCAGCTTGTCATTGAGTCAATATGGCTATCTTCACGAGTTTTTCCGTGCTTGCCTCTCCCTGACACTCCTCTGATCACCGAATAACCATCAATCCCAACGCGCTCCATTTCCTTAATCACAGTGCGAATATCGAGACAGTTAGCGATAATCTCCACCCTTTTGACTTTAAACACATAAACCCCTCCTCAAATCTTTACAATTAGACAAACCAGCATTATCTGGCGAGGTATTGAGCAAGTTGCAAATAAACCGGCAAGCCGATCGACATATTAAAGGGAAAGGTAATGCCGAGCGCCGTACCAAGATAAAGAGACGGATTAGCTTCCGGCAAAGAAACGCGCATCGCTGCGGGTACGGTCACATAGGATGCCCCCGCCGCAAGCGCGGCAAAGACGACGGCTCCTCCCGGGCTCAAACCAAGAAAAGTGGCAGTAAGCACAGCCAGCGCCCCACCGCCTAGGGAAACAAGTATCGCCATAGGAACAATCAGCGGGCTGACAAATTTAAGCTCTTTTAAACGAGATGCCGCCAAGATGCCCATTTCCAGCAAAAAGATGCATAAGACTCCCCGAAACATCCAGTAAAAAAACTTCATCTCCCTTTCGAGTCTTTCCGGACCGACGATTAAACCGATAACCAACGAGCCAAGCAGGACATAGACCCCGCTGTTTGTCAGCGACTCTACGATAATGGCGCCCAATTTCTTTTTGCCGTTGCCTTCCACGCCTTTCGCCGCAGAATTAGGCGAGGCTTTCAAATTCTGTCTGTCTATCCCCCACTTGCCCAAAAAAATGGCCATAATAATCGCGGGTGAATCCATAAACGGATAAAGTGCGGGCACAAATTTTTCGTAAGGAATCCCCAGGCTGTCCAGCAAAGAAATGGCTACCATCAAAGTTGCCGAACTTACCGCACCAAAGCTTCCCGCCAGCGCGCCGGCGTTAGCCGAATCTATGTGCAGCAGCTTGACCAGCATAAAATAACTGACGGCGGCAATCGTGATCCCAAAGATTAAAGCAGTCAGCGCAAAAGGAAAGACAGCCAAAAGCCCGCCCGGCATTTGCGCAATTTCCGCGCCTGCCCTAATCCCGATTGACGCCATCAAAAAAATAACTACGCCGCGCCCGACGTCATTAGGAATGGATAAATCAGATTTACTGATCACAGCTAGCACTCCCAGGAAAAAAAACAACACAGGAGCAGAAGAAAAGTTGGTCAACATTACATCCCAAATATTATACACCCTACAATCATCCTCCCTCTAAAAGGAAATTTTTACTATCTTTTCTGTAGGCAAAACTGCAAGCTTTTTCCCAGCCGCCGCCATGCAAATTATATCTCACTTTCTTGCTTTTATCAAGAATATTCCTAATTGTATGTTGGTATGTCTTGTTAATCTTTTGTTAAGCTAATTTCAAGGCCATCGCAGCTTAACGCACTTGACTAATTTTTGCTATGCGAATAAAATATTATCATAATCATTACAAACTAATAATAATTACATATTATTTGCGCCAACCAGCTTTTTGAAAGAAGGGTCGCCTATGAAACTGACGTTTGCGGAACTCTCCACTGAATTAGTCAAAAAAAATCTGCGCCCTTCGCACCACAGAATTAAAATCCTCGAATATCTGCTCGATAAGCAGGGACATCCTTCCGTAGACCAGATCTTTAACGACTTGCACAAAGAGATTCCCACGCTGTCGAAATCGACAGTTTACAATACCCTGAACTTATTTATAACTGCCCGGCTGGTGAGAATGCTCACAATAGAAGACAATGAAACCAGATACGACCTAATCGTCGACAAACACGGGCATTTCAAGTGCGAGTCTTGCGACACTATCTACGACTTCAAGATCAACATCGATGACTTTATCGCCGACGAATTAAGCGATTTCCAAATAAACGATCAGGACGTTTATTTTAAAGGCATCTGCCCAAGCTGCCTTTCTAATAAAAATACGCTTTAAGGAGGGTCTAAAATGGATGAAAGCAACAAGAAAAAACTGACGACAGTTGCCGGCGCCCCGGTAGTAGACAACCAAAACGCGGTTACCGCGGGGCCAAGAGGCCCGATGCTGCTCCAGGACGTCTGGTTTCTGGAAAAGCTCGCTCATTTTGACAGAGAAGTGATCCCGGAGAGAAGGATGCATGCCAAAGGCTCCGGTGCTTACGGTACCTTTACTACGACGCACGACATCACAAAGTACACCAAAGCAAAAATCTTTTCAGAAATCGGCAAGCAGACCGAAATGTTTCTCCGCTTTTCCACAGTTGCCGGCGAACGCGGCGCCGCCGACGCGGAGCGCGACATTCGCGGCTTTGCCATGAAATTTTACACGGAAGAGGGCAACTGGGACCTAGTCGGCAACAACACCCCCGTCTTTTTCCTGCGCGACCCCCTGAAATTCCCCGACTTAAATCATGCCGTCAAGCGCGACCCGCGCACAAATCTGCGCAGCGCTAAAAACAACTGGGATTTCTGGACGCTGCTGCCCGAAGCGCTCCACCAGATCACCATCACGATGAGCGAGCGGGGCATACCCTTATCCTATCGGCATATGCACGGCTTCGGCAGCCATGCTTTCAGCATGATCAACGCCGCTAATCAACGTGTCTGGGTCAAGTTCCACCTTGTCTGCCAGCAGGAGATCAAAAATCTGTCTGACGCCGAGGCTGAAGCATTAATCGCCAAAGACCGCGAAAGCCATCAGCGCGACCTGCTGGAGAGCATTGACCGTGGCGAATTCCCGCGCTGGAAGATGTTTATTCAGGTCATGACTGAAGAACAAGCCGTACAAATGCCCTACAATCCTTTTGATTTGACTAAAGTCTGGTATAAAAAGGACTTCCCGCTAATCGAGGTAGGCTATTTCGAGCTTAACCGCAATCCCGAAAACTATTTTGCCGACGTTGAGCAGGTCGCCTTTAACCCGGCCAATCTTGTGCCCGGCATCAGCATCTCGCCTGACAAAATGCTGCAGGGACGCCTCTTCTCCTATGGAGACGCCCAGCGCTACAGGCTCGGCGTCAACCATCACCAGATTCCCGTCAATGCGCCCCGCTGCCCGGTCAACAGCTACCATCGCGACGGACAGATGAGAATCAACAATAACGCCGGCGCGACCATCGGCTACGAGCCAAACAGCTATGGCGAATGGCAGGAGCAGCCCGCCTTCAAGGAGCCGCCGCTTGCTTTAAGCGGAGCCGCCACAAACTGGAACTTCCGGGAAGATGACGTCGACTACTACACCCAGCCCGGCAAACTGTTCAGACTGATGAGCGCCGCACAGCAGCAGGTACTCTTTGAAAACACGGCGCGAGCCCTGGGCAACGCCCCGCAGGAAATCAAACTCAGGCATATCGGCAACTGCCTGAAAGCCGACCCCGCCTACGGCAAGGGAGTCGCAGCCGCCCTCGGCATATCCATCCCCAACTAATCCCAGCTCCCTCCCCACCTACTAATCCCCTCTCCCCTACTAATCCCCTCTCCCCTGCTAATCCCCTCCCCCCTGCTAATCCCCTCTCCCTGCGGGAGAGGGCTAGGGTGAGGGCCAATCTCTCCCCCCTGCTAATCCCCTTCTCCCTGCGGGAGAGGGCTAGTGTGAGGGCCTGGGCTAGGGCCACCTGAGGACTAGGCGTTGAAATCTTTTTGGTTGAATCTTTTGTAGGGGCAGGGTTTCAAACCCGCCCGCCAGATGTTCCGCCCCTACAGCGCAACTCCATTCCCGTGCGCCCGCAAACATAAAGGGAAATCCACCCTACGCAATTTCCCAACCCCAAAAGAAAGGCTCCGGAGTTATCCGGAGCCTTTCTTCCTTCACTTTCACTTCTTTCATTCACTTTTCACTTTCACTTTCATTCACTGATCAATCCATCGATTAGTTACTAGCGAGTAGTTACAGTGACTGTTCTCGCAGTGCCATCCCAAACGATATCAGCGCGCAGCGCTTGCACCAGGGCGCGGATCGGCAGCATGGTACGGCCGTTAACGATGCTCGGAGCAACATCAAGCGGTACGGCGACGCCGTTAATCAGCATGCTTGTGCTGCCAAGCTGGAGCTGAACCACACGGTCGCCGATCAAGGTTGCTGTGCGACGCACGGGATCCCAGAGGATATTGTCTTCGCTCACACCTACAGCCAAGGCGGCAAAGCGCAGCGGCAGCAGTGTGCGTCCGTCCACGATGGACGGAGCAGCGTCAATCGCACGGGTTACGCCGTCACGCATAAAGGAGAGGGCACCGATCGTGAAGACGGAGCGGGTTGCGGTGGCGGAGACAACACTACCCAGATTCACACTGGCGACAGTTGTGCCAACCAAAGCACGGGCGGCTTCAACAGTGGTAAGCCCTACGCCTGCGACACCTATATTAGCAATTACATCTACGGGAGCAACAAGCGCTGTGCCGCCTACGGTGACGCTAATGTTACCTGTGGGCACACGGTCAAGGTCTACCCGCAAAGCGGAGATGGTCCAGGTGGTAACTGCAGTGGAAGGGGCTGCAGCCGTCGCCACAGTAAAGCTACGGCGGTCAGCAGCTACAGTCACTGCACCGGTCGCCATTATTCCGGCGCCTCCCGATGCAACTACAGTCGGGGTCACGCCTACAGAGACGGTCACGCCTGCAGGAAGGGTAACAGTTAAGTCAGCAGGTGTTCTGAAGGCACCCGCAAAATTCTCTGTCACAACCAGATTGCCCAAAAGCTGGCCACGCTGGTCGGCACGGAGAGCGGGGGGATAGGCGGCAACGACTGTGTACGGCGTGCGCGCACGACCGACAACTACTGTGCCGCTGGCGCCGGCTGTCCCGCCAACTGTCACGACAATGTCGCCCGCGGGTGCGGTTGCGCTGGCGTTGATTTCCAGACCACTAAATATTCTGGTCTGCGGCGCAGTGCTAACACCACTTGTCCAGTAGGATACGGTTCTGCCTGCGTCTGAAGTCGCGGTAGGAGTGGTAAATCCGGGACTAGCATCAGTCAGTGCCGCCGCGGTCTGCCAGGTAAACCCGACCGGCAACGTAAAGCTGACCACTCTGCCCGGCTGGATAGCTCCGGCAGTAGCTTCCCTCAGTCTGATGTTGGCAACAGGAACGTCAAGCCTGCCTGCAGTCACAACGCGGTCGGCAGCCGGAGTCGCGGGATCGGCGTCCACCGTCACTTGTCCTACAGCAACTGCGCCAACAGCTGCGTTGGCTACGGTCGCAGACGTGACTCTTGAACCGACAGAGCCGACGATTGTTACTCCCACATCACCGTCCGCCACTTGGGGCTCGACGTTAAAGCGGATGCCGGAAACGGTGATTACCGACCGAGCGGCGGCAGAAGCAGTCGTAACATTTATTACAACAGAGCGCGTCGGGTAAGTTGCCTCACCAGGTGCTGCGACTAGTCCGCCCGTTTCTTCCACGGTGGGCGCTGCAGTAAACAGCACACCCGCCGGCGCGGTAAGGTAAATTGCGGCGCCAACAGTAATGCTCCCCACCACATCTTCAGTGATGGTGATATTACCTGCAGTCTGCCCAGCCACGCCGCGCTGAATGGTCGGCTTGGTTACGGCTGCCGAAGCGGTGCCGGCGGCAAGCACGTTACCGACTTGCACAGTGGCAGTCTGTTCCCACATGGTAATATCCTGGCCACCAACGCCAGGCACAAAAGACCTCAGCCTAACTTCGGCGTTAATCGCTCCCCGGTGACCTGTCGGGATGTTAATGCTTCCCATCAAGAAGCGAAGGTTGTTGATGTCAGCTGTAGGCGCGGCCACAGTGAAGCGCACACGGCGATTAAGTACTTCATCTATGACGCCGCGAGCAGGCACTTCTTCGGTAAATGAGTAAACGCTAGCGGCTACGCCGTTCAGCGTAACACTAGCCGGGGCTGGTTCACCTGCAAAGGTGAAGCCCGATGGCAATCTTACTTCAACCGCCAGTCTGTTTCCGCCGGCAACTACTCTCTCGGCGGCGTTAGTCAGCTCAACTAGCCCAAGTGTAGCAACTTCAGTTGGGGCAACGTTCACCGAAACGCCCCTGACGTTGACACTAGTAGTCGCACCTGCAGGTGCGGCTAGGCCGCTCAGCATGGTCATGACCATCGCTAAAACTAGTAATACGGAAAGCTTCTTTTTAGATTTCTTAAACAATGCTCTTTCCTCCTAAAAATTTATTTTTTTTCTTCAAAAACGCTGCAAACAAAAATACAACAACAAAAACAAAAAACCGCCGTTAGCTCTCTTCCCGGCTCTCCCTCCTTAGTTACGCAAGCTTTTATTCCACAAAACACAAGCCTAAGTATAACGCTTGGCATTGCAGGCTAAATTAGGGATATTTCTGCCCGCTATTATCTTAGACAGCCAAAATATGCAAAAAGTTCCTTCCTGCGCAAATTTTTTCTACCCCCCGTAGGGGCGGGTTGTATACCCGCACACGATAATGCCGGTATCCCCGTATGACGCATCCCCTTGCGGGCGGGTTTGAAACCCGCCCCTACAACACGATAATGCCGGGATCCACGTGCCAATACGATAATCCCAAATCCCCCACCAATACGACGATACCGCTGACGTGATTGGGCACAACAACCCCAACGAACCCCTGTAGGGGCGGGTTTCAAACCCGCGCACCAAATACGATAATGCAAAAATACCCGTGCCAATACGATAATGCCGGTATCCCCGTATGACGCATCCCCTTGCGGGCGGGTTTGAAACCCGCCCCTAC
>JAGXTN010000004.1 GCA_018333455.1 Dethiobacter sp.
CTTCATTCTTCTGGGCAATCAAAAATTTTGCGCAGGTTAATTAAAAGGCTCAACTGGTGGCGTTCTACCAACAGTTGAGCCTTCTTTCTCGCAAAACTTCCGATTGTCCCCTTAAAGAACCGTCCCCATTAAATTCCATTAAATTGCTTGAGCGGATATCTATATTTTGATATAATATGCATAGAATGAAATTGGAGGTGCAGATGATGCCAAAGATCAGGCCAAGTTCTGATTTAAGAAATAAGTACAATGAAATTTCTGAGTTCTGCCACAAGTTTTCCGAACCTGTCTACATCACGAAAAACGGCACCGGTGATTTAGCAGTGATGAGCATAGAAGTCTATGAAAGGCTTGTGGGCAAGTTTGAACTGTATAAGCTGCTGGATGAAGGTCTTGACGCAATCAAAGATAATAAAGTCGCATTGGCCGAGGATGTTTTTGAGAAAATCGAACGTGAACTTACGTAATGAAACGTTATAAGGTTCTTCTGTCCCATCCGGCGACAGACGATTTGCAGGCAACCTCGCGTTATGTCGCAGAAGAATTAAAAGAACCGGCCACCGCAAAAAAGTTGGTTGCAAAAATTCGTGAGGCCGTGATGAGCCTCTCTGATTTGCCGACCAGGCATGCACTTGTGAGCAATGAGCGCCTTGCTGCGTTGGGCATACGAAAGCTGCTGGTAGAAAATTTTATTGTTTTTTATGTAATTTCGGATAAGGATATGGCAGTAAAAGTGGTTAGGATTCTACACGGCAGGCGTGATTGGGAGCAATTATTATAGCTTGGCTTTGGCAAATCCGCACATTCATTTAAGAATGAACTGAAAGAACCTTTACGGAAAGGAAGCAAGAGAACCGTCCCCGTGCTTCCACAAAATATTGACTGGGAGGGATAACGGTGAAGCTGCTGAATAATCAAAAGGGAATTGCTATGCCGCTTGCATTAATTACTTTACTCGTTTCGTCGCTGCTTGGCACTGCTCTTTGGCAGTACGGCGTAAACCATGCTTTACAGGTTGCCAGAAGCAAGGAAAAAATGCAGACGTACTACATTGCGCGAAGCGGCGCGGATGCTATAGCACAGCACATAACTAGCAATCCTTCGGCCGCCGCGCAGCTAATAGCCGCTACCGGCGGGTCTAATCGTGCTAGAGGCAATGTCGGCAACGGTTTTTTTGAAGTACGCGTTGCCAGAAGTGCGGCGAACGCAAACCTGCTTCAAGTTATGTCGGTGGGCCGCTTGAACGGTGGGAGCAGCGTTTCTTCCGAGGTTGTATTTAATATGCCAGCTCAAACAAGAAGGGTGACTGCTTTTGCGCGGGCTATTACGCAAACATCTTCCGAACCTTTGGATTTAAATAATATGGATGTTACAGGCGTAGTTTATTCGTCAGGTCAAATACAATCTTTTGTTGGAGGCTTTGCAAATCACGTCGACGCTGGTTTGGCGGCTAATCCGTCAGCGTTTATTCCTTCCTTGCCCACGGGTACTTTAAGCCGGACAGGCAATCACGTGACAGTCTCGCCTGGTTTTCATTATCCGGAGATCATAACTACTGGTAATGGTGATATAACTTTTGTAACAGGTGCAAAAAATACGACTGTGCAGGTGGTAGTTGACAGATTGGAAGCCGATAGGAATATTATTTTACAGGGTGATGGCAGGCTCGAAATATTTATAACTGGTAGTGCTGAAATTAAAACAGGCAATAACAGAACGGCTAATCGCGCTAACAATGAAGGTAACTTGATTGTCTACATTAAAGATGACGCCAGCTTTGCTTTGCAGGCTAACGTCGATTTCCATGGGTACATTTACGGACCAGGAGCCAATGTTTATGTGCAGAGCGGTCAGACGAGTATTTTTGGTAGCGTAGTTGCTAAGAGATTATTAAGGCGACCAAATAATCCAAATGGACCGAACGGTGATCTTGCGCACCGCCCTTTGGCGGTAGGTACCGAACCGATAATTCAGGTAGGCTACAGAAGGGGGCATTGGAGTGATTAAAGTTCCGATAAGATGCGCGTGCGGAAAACAGTTTGCAAAAAGTGGTTTCGGCCTAATAGAAATATTGATTGCTTTGGCTATTCTTATCGTGGCTGTTTTGGCATTTGGCGTGCTGTTTACCAGCAGTCATAACAGTATCTTTGCGGCAGGGAGGCAAAAACAAGCACTTTACACGGCACAGAGCAGCATGGAATTGCGAGTCAGCCAAGGAGCGGCAATCAGTAGCACCGATGCTTTAGTTATAACCGTCACAGGTTTAGCTCCGATCACAGTTAATGGTGAAATGTACAGTATAGCTATAGCCGGTCAGTCCGCGCGTTTAAGCACTTTTATTCCACGTCGCTAGCGCTACTTGCCAGTTACGGGAAGGAGAAAGATATGCGCAGGTATGGCAACTTTGGTCTGAGTCTGATTGAACTGCTTGTAACCCTCTCCCTCTTGAGCGTAGTCTTGGCAAGCGGGTATGGGTTTTATGCGTTTGTTGCCAACACTTTTGCGAGAGGGGAGCAGCAAACAAATTTGCAGCAGGCTGTCGGCGCTGCCGTTGATTATATCAACGATGAATTGCGGAATGTAACTCAAATCGAGATTATAAGTGTTGGTTCGGTTCTGGCTACAAATCAGATACCAGTAGATATGTACTTTATTTTTTTAAACGCTGACAACGCCTTGGAACTAAGGAGAAGGGGTGCGAGCAGTATTCTCGTTAACTTTGCTGATTACGAAGTGAGCAGGGCGACGTTAAGCTTTCGTAGAGTAAGTGCAACTAGTTTGGCATTTACCCTGAGCGCCGACAGAATAGCTGCCCCTTCCGGAAGCTTTGCCGTTACCACTGAAATTTTGCTCGACAACTTGCTTTTAAGCAGTACAGAAATTCTCGGCATTGCCGCCGGAGAAGCAGTGCGATTCGCGAAAAAACCTCTTCCGTGAAAGCAAGGGCAAAGCAAGGGGACGGTTCTTTAAGGGGACAATCGGAAGTTTTGCGAGAAAGAAGGCTCAACTGTTGGTAGAACGCCACCAGTTGAGCCTTTTAATTAACCTGCGCAAAATTTTTGATTGCCCAGAAGAATGAAG
>JAGXTN010000033.1 GCA_018333455.1 Dethiobacter sp.
TTATTTGCTCTATCAGGCAAAAATTATTCTATAAAGTTGGCAGTTAACCGGTAGGTTGCGGCGGATGCTACAAAATTTACTAACCCAAAATTGCTGCTATGCAGAGTTACTGCTCTTTGGCGGTGTTTGCTACTATAACTCCGTTCGGTACACTCACTGGGTTAGGCCGAGGTTCGAATTCTACTCGGGGAGCCAAATAAAGCCTTGCAGCATGACTGCAAGGCTTTATTTGTATCAGGATTCATTTTAAGATAAAGGAAAAGTTATATTTCCTGGCTTATAGCGCAAAGGGGAGATTGGCCGGTTTGATATGTCGTTCGTACTCTTCCACCAGTTGCGTGATGATTTTTTTGACTGGGCTGATTTCTTTGATGCGATGGAAGAACTCGCCGGAGAAGACGAGGCCGTTTTCTACGTCTCCGTCCACCGCTTTTTCAAGAGCTTCCAGGATGCAGAAACTGTGAGAGCAATGTTTTAGGCAAGAGTTGCATTTCTGAACGCCCAGGTTTTTTTCTGCCTGCAAGCGCTCAGTTAAAGCATTGCGAATCGCCCGTCCCGGAAGGCCGACAGGACTATCAATCAGCACTGAATCTTCTGGGGCACTGTTTAAATAAAGCTCTTTAAATTTAGGACTGGCTTCGCATTCGTTGCTGACCACAAAACGGGTCGCCATCTGTACGCCATCTGCGCCTGCCTTTAGTGCGCGGGCAATATCGTGGCCGTCCATAATACCGCCGGCGGCGATTACCGGGATACGGACGGTGCCGACAATTTCTTTTAAAAGATCGTAAACAGACCTATCTGTTCCTAAATGTCCGCCAGCTTCTTTCCCTTCGGCGATCACTGCGGCAGCGCCCATTTTTTCTGCCAGCTTTGCTACTCTGGCAGAGGATACCATGGAAAGAATTGGGATGTTAACTTCCTTTCCCCAGGTAAAAATATCGCGCGAAAAACCGGCACCAGAAACAATGAAATCTACCTTTTCTTTCATCGCTGCCTTTACCAGTTGCGCAAACTGGGCTGCGGCAAAAAGCACGTTAACACCGATTATACCCGCCGTTAAGCGGCGGGCCTTTCTGATTTCTTCCTGCAGCGCCTGCACAGTAAGCCCTGTGCCGGCAATAGTGCCTATGCCACCTTCATTGGCTACTGCCGCGGCTAGGGTGGCCGTGGAAACTCGCACAGCCATGCCTCCCTGGATAATAGGAAGTTTTGCTTTTATACTCTCAATGGTTAGCTGAGGCAACAAGCGAATCACAATCCTCTCAATATAAGTAAACCGTCTCAAAGGCAGTTAATAGAATTATACACTATTGAAATAAAAAGTAAAACTAAAATGACTAAAATGGCTTTTTTTTCTCTCCATCTATTAACCTCTCTCTCAGGGAGAGGGCTAGGGTGAGGGCAAGGTGAGAAGAGTGAAGCTAGCCCAGTTGCTGGTACCGCACTAGGTTTATGATAAAAAACTTCGGCGGTTTCTTTCCCACTCAAACTTCAGGAAAACAGGAGAGCCACAACCATTAATCACATTATCTGGGGGTTTCATTTTTACAGCGCCTGTTATAAGATAGATTCGTAAATTATTTGGGTGGATGCTGGAGGTGGCTAAATGCTGAAGAAAGCTTTTCCTTTGTTATTGCTAGTTTTTCTCCTGACTGCTCTGGCAGGGTGCGGCAGCAGGCAAGACAGTATCCCAGATACAGGCTTGCCTGGAGATGGAACGAATAATCCGCCTGCGCAAACAGAAGAAACTGCGGAGATTAATGCCTGGGTGGAAAGATCGAAGCCTTTGTTTCTTGCTCAGTCCAGGGAGCTGGCGGGTACGCAATATTTACTTGTTACCTATGGGTTGCAGAACGATGGTTATGCGGTGGAAATCACTGCTGTGGATGTAGAGGCTGATCGGGTAAAGGTGACTGTGCAATTTACAGCTCCTGCTCAGGGTCAGCAAGGCGATGGCACTGTTGAATACCCGTATGCTTTGCGGGAAATTCCTGCCACAGGGTTGCCTGTCGTTTTTGTAGCCCAAGGCGCGGAAGAATATCTGCCGCGGTTGCAAGGGCTTGATTATCTTCCGCCGATTGCGGCCCAGTCTTCTGGCATCAAGATTTTTTCGCCGGCACCAGCAGAAGTGGTTGAGCGGAACATGACTGTGCGCGGCGTAGGAAACGTCTTTGAGGGGAATATTCAGTACAAGCTGTTGGCTGAAAATGAGACTGTGCTTGTTAGTGGCTTTGCAACGGCGGCCATGGGCGACTGGCAACTATTTTCTATTGATTTAGTGATCGATGAAGCTGTTGCGGTAGCAGGGCCAATCTTGCTAAGACTCTACACTTATAGCGCAAAAGACGGCTCGGTCCAAGATCTGATTGAAATTCCCCTCACCTTAATGCTGAAAGCGTAAATTAGTGATTGACAGAGCGAAAATATTCAGAATATAATAGTTACGCGTGTTATAAAGTTTGCTACTTAATAACGCGCGTTACTTAGTTGCAGCAGCTTTACAAAAAAGAAATTGGAGGGGAAAAAATGAAAAGAAAGTTAAGCCTTGTTTTAGTGATTACCATGGTGCTTTCGTTAGCCTTGACCGGCTGCGGCAACCAGCCGCAGGCACCGGCTGCGCCGGCCGCGCCGGAAGAGATCAAAATTGGTTCTGTGTTTCCTGTTACCGGCGCGATTGCTACCTTTGGACAGTCCTCGTTGAATGGCACTCAGTTAGCTTTTGAGGAAATCAATAACGCCGGCGGTGTGCTGGGCGGCAGAAAACTAGTTCTTATTAATGAAGATAACCAGAGCAAAACAGAGGAAACTGCTACAGCTTTTCAGAAATTGATTACTCAGGATGAGGTTTCGGCTATTTTGGGTTCTGTCGCCAGCAGTCATTCTTTGGCCGGCGCGCCCATTGCCCAAGCTGCAGGGATTCCCATGCTCTCGCCCACATCTACCAATCCCCGCGTAACTGAAGTAGGCGACTTCATTTTCCGGGCATGTTTTATTGACCCTTTTCAGGGACAAGTAATGGCAAAATTTGCTTTAGAAACTTTGGGAGTTACGACAGCCGCGATGCTCGTTGAGCAGGATAGCGATTATTCAAAAGGTTTGGCTGAATATTTCAGAAAGGCTTTCGAAGCCGGCGGCGGTACAATTGTGGCTGAGGAAGGTTACAAAAGCACAGACACTGACTTCTCAACCATTCTGACACGGGTGAAGGCTACTAACCCCGCCGTTGTTTTTGTGCCTGCTTACTACGGTACTGTCGGCCCTATCCTGCGCCAGGCTCAAGCTGCTGAAATTGATGCAGTCTTTTTGGGTGGAGACGGTTGGGATTCCGATAAACTGTTTGAACTAGCCGGTGATGCCGCAAATGGCGGTTTCTTCTCCAATCACTACTCCCCCGATGCCGGCACGCCTGAAGTTGACGCATTTCTAGCAGCATATCAAGCCAAGTTTAACTCAGTTCCCGATGCTCTTGCCGCTTTAGCTTATGATGCCGCTTATATGTTGGCGCAAGCGATTGACGAAGCCGGCTCTGTTGAGGGCGCTGCCATCCGTGATGCATTGGCTGCCATTAGCTTTACCGGTGTAAGTGGTACTGTCGTTTTTGATGAAAATCGCAATCCGGTCAAGAGTGCTGTGATTATCGAAATCAGAGACGGCAAGCAAGTTTACAAGGCTACAGTAAATCCTTAGGACATTATGGGTGCTCAAATGGGGGGGGCGCGGGAGCGCACCGCCCCATTTTCAGGCTCATTAATCAAGGAGTGAATAGTTTTGACCATAACCCAACAGATTTTGCAGCAATTGATTAATGGTATTTCCTTGGGCAGTGTATACGCGCTGATGGCGCTTGGCTACACGATGGTTTATGGCATTATTAAGCTGATTAACTTTGCCCACGGTGAAGTTTTTATGATCGGCGCTTTTGTCGGCTTTTTTTCTATTACTAAATTAGATATGGGTTTCTTCCCGGCCATGTTTACAGCTATGATTTTTTGCGCCATTCTCGGTGTATTGATGGAGCGCTTGGCGTATAAGCCGTTAAGGAACGCGCATCGGGTAGCTGCTTTGATGACGGCGGTAGGTTTATCGATGCTTTTTCAAAATCTGGCGCTGGCTCACAGTTGGATTGGTGCCTCGGCAAAAGGCTTTCCTCAGGTGTTCCCTTTACGAAAGTTCGAATTGATGGAGAATGTGACTATTTCTTCCGACCGGATTTTGATGTTGGTTATTGCCATCTTTCTAATGATTGCTTTACAGTTTATTGTTCACAAAACTTTAATGGGGAAAGCGATGCGTGCCGTTTCCTTAGATAAGGATGCGGCTCGCTTAATGGGAATAAATGTGGATAAGACAATTTCGTTCACATTTGCTTTAGGTTCAAGTCTTGCTGCTGCAGCCGGCGTGCTCTTTGCGCTGAACTACGGGATTGTTGTCTACCAGATGGGGCTTCTTCCCGGTCTTAAAGCCTTTGTTGCCGCCGTTTTAGGCGGGATCGGCATTATCCCCGGTGCAATGGTAGGTGGTTTGTTGCTGGGTGTAACTGAATCAGCAGTCAGTGCAGCCGGAGGTTCTATGTTTCGTGACGCGGTAGCATTTGCGGCGCTAATTATTATGCTGTTAGTCAAGCCAACCGGCCTCTTTGGTAAAAATGTCAGGGAGAAGGTGTAAGCTCATGGCGAAACGTTTTAGCGCTATATTGCAGCTTGTACTGCTCCTGGCTGTGGGGTATGCCATCCAGATGGCCATGGATGCAGAGTTAATTAATCGCTATTATGCTCACGTCATGACGATCATGGCTATTTTTGTGGTTGGCGCCGTTAGTTTGAATCTGATTAACGGTATTTGCGGCCAGTTCTCATTGGGACATGCCGGGTTTATGGCAGTGGGTGCCTATACGGCAGCCATCATTACAAAAAACCCCGATTTGATTCTGCCGGCGATTTTTACCGGAAATATCCGTTTTATTTTAGCTACTCTGCTTGGTGGGATGATGGCCGCGCTCGTCGGTTTCATGGTGGGTTTGCCATCCTTGCGTTTGCGGGGTGATTACTTGGCAATTGTTACTCTCGGCTTTGGTGAGATTATCCGCATTCTGCTCTTAAATTGGGATTTTGTCGGCGGAGCCAGCGGTTACTTCGGCCTTGCCAGGCATACTAATTTTTTTGCCGCCTTCCTGCTCTCAATTATTACCATTACCATTATTCGCAACTTTATCCAGTCTTCCCATGGCAGAGCCTGCATTTCTATCAGGGAGGATGAAATTGCGGCGGAAACCATGGGTGTGCCCACTACCCGCTATAAGGTGATTGCTTTTGTGATTGCCTCCTTTTTTGCCGGCACAGCCGGTTCAATGATGGCTCATTTGACGCAGATGGTCACACCTGCTTCTTTTACCTTTATCCTGTCCATTGAACTATTGCTGATGGTGGTGCTTGGTGGATTGGGAAGTATCTCCGGCTCCATTGGTGCGGCTATTTTTCTGACCTATGCGGCAGAAGCTCTTCGTGCCTTTAGAGCTTATCGCATGATTCTCTATTCTTTACTTTTGATTTTTATAATGCTTTTCCGCCCGAAAGGATTGTTGGGCAACCAGGAGCTGTCTCTAAGCCTACTGAGGGAAAGTTTTAAAAACTTGCGGGCACGCTGGCGGCGAAAAAAGAAAGATGGCATCACGGCGGCTGCCGAATAGGAGGAGTAAAGATGGCTGTACTTGAAACTACAAATCTGACTATCCGGTTCGGTGGGCTGACGGCAGTCAGCAAGTTTAATATTGCTCTGGAAGAGGGTGAACTGGTCGGCCTGATTGGACCAAATGGCGCCGGCAAGACGACGGCGTTTAATATGCTTACCGGCGTTTACCAGCCGAGTGAAGGAACGATTGCTTTTTGTGACGCCCCGCTTTGCTCGGCGACAAAGGCACTGCAGCCCTTCCAAATTACGAGGAGAGGCATAGCGCGCACCTTCCAGAATATTCGTTTGTTTAAAGAGCTGTCAGTGCTGGATAATGTGAAAATCGCTTATCATCAGAATGTTAAATATGGTCTTTTGCCGGCGTTTCTGCATACTGCCCAGTATCAGACGGAGGAAGTGGAAATTGAAGAGAAAGCGCTAGAATTTCTGAAAATTTTTAGTTTGGACACAAAGAAGGCTGAGAAAGCAAAAAACTTGCCATACGGAGAGCAGCGTCGCTTAGAAATTGCACGTGCGCTGGCTACCAATCCGAAGCTACTATTACTGGACGAGCCTGCCGCCGGGATGAATCCGCAGGAAACACAGCAGTTGATGGAGTTAATCAACTTTATCCGCAAACAGTTTTCCCTGACTATTCTGTTGATTGAGCATGATATGGCGCTGGTAATGGGTGTGTGCGAACGGATTTATGTGTTGGACTATGGAAAGATTATTGCCCATGGCACTCCGGCGGAAATTCGTCGCAATCCTAAAGTTATTGAGGCCTACCTCGGGGAGGAGGTGGCCCATGCTTAAAGTTGAAAATCTTCAAGTTTATTATGATGCAATTCATGCCATTAAAGGAGTTTCCCTTGATGTATCTCAAGGCGAGATTGTGACGCTTATCGGAGCTAATGGAGCCGGAAAAACAACGATCTTGCGTACTATTTCGGGGCTGGAAAAGGCGAGGGAAGGAAAAATCGAGTATCTGGGCAAGGATATCACTTCCTTGCAAGCTCATGATGTTGTTAAAATAGGTATTTCACAAGTCCCTGAGGGGCGCCGGGTTTTTACAAATATGTCTGTCACGGAAAACCTGGAGTTGGGAGCGTATCTTTCCAAAGATAGAAAAGCGAAGGCAGACAGTTTAAAACGAGTATTTGAACATTTTCCACGACTTTATGAACGGCGTACCCAGATTGCCGGCACACTCTCCGGCGGCGAGCAGCAAATGTTGGCTATGGGGCGCGCGCTGATGTCTAAGCCGAAGCTGATGATGTTGGACGAGCCCTCGATGGGCTTGGCACCAATCCTGGTTCGGCAAATTTTCTCGATCATTAAAGAAATTCATAAAGAAGGAACGACTATTTTGCTGATTGAGCAAAATGCCAATATGGCGCTTTCCATTGCCCACCGGGGATACGTTTTGGAAACAGGTAAAATTGTAATGCAGGGGTCAGTGCAGGAACTGCTGGCTAGTGAAGAGATTAAAAATGCTTATCTTGGCGGGGAAGCCGCCCATAGTTAGCTTTAAGTGAGAGCTAAAACGGCCGCTGAACCCAGCGGCCATTTTAGTCTAAAGCCTAAAGGTGCTGTTCTAATAAACAAAAAGTGGGGTGCTTACTATCAATACTGGGGAAAGGCGCCACAGACTTCTCTTGTGCTTAAAAGAGGCGGGCGGACCGGTGACCGGCACAGACTTGGCCCAGCAACTTGCTGTGAGCCGGCAGGTGATTGTGCAGGACATAGCTATTTTGAGAGCCGGCGGCGAACAAGTTCTTGCCACGCCACAGGGGTATATGTTAAGGGCAGAAACTAGAGACAGTGGCTTGCAAGCTGTAGTAGCCTGTTGTCATGATGGAGAGCAAGTCGAGGAGGAAATCGGGATTATTATTGACCATGGCGGCAAACTGCTGGATGTGATTGTGGAACATCCGCTATACGGTGAATTGCGAGGGAATTTGCTGATTGCCAACCGCCGTGATCTGGCTCTTTTTTTAGCGCAACTGGGTAAGTCGGCGGCAAGGCCATTGTCTGCCTTAACGGGCGGCGTCCATTTGCATACGATTGAGGCGGCAGACCAGGTTGTGCTGAATGAAATAATTATAGCATTGCAAAATCGAGGATTTTTGCTCAGCTAATGTGCTTGCAATGTATTGACAGTTGACAAGACAGGTACTCCATGGCATAATGAAGGGCAAATACGGGAGAGGATGTTTTTTATGCAGGAGCAAAAGAGGCAGTTGCTTGAGAGGCTCCATGAACTAAAGAAACAGAGAAACGCCATTATCTTGGCGCATAACTATCAAATAGGTGAAGTACAGGATGCGGCCGACTATGTGGGTGACTCATTTGGCTTGAGCAGGGTAGCTGCCGACACGGACGCTGATGTGATTGTTTTCTGCGGCGTCCATTTTATGGCGGAAGGAGCAGCCATCTTGGCTCCGGAGAAGACAGTCTTGCTTCCGGAAATTTTGGCCGGCTGCCCTATGGCAGAAATGATTACAGCGGAGGCGCTGCGTGAGAAAAAGAAAGAACATCCGGGCGCGACCGTAGTTGCTTATGTTAACACTTCGGCTGCGGTAAAGGCGGAGAGCGATATTTGCGTTACTTCGTCGAATGCGGTGGCTGTCGTAAATTCTTTAGCCGCAGCTGAAATTCTGTTTGTCCCTGATATGAATCTAGGCAGTTTTGTGGCTGATCGCACGGACAAAAAGGTTATTCTCTGGGAAGGCTATTGCATAACACACCATCGTGTTCGGGCTGCTGATGTGGCGCAGGCGCGAGAAAAACATCCTGATGCGGTGGTGGTAGTACATCCGGAATGCCGTCCGGAAGTGGTAAAAGCGGCTGATTATGCTTTTTCCACCGGCGGAATTTTAGATTTTGCCCGCAATTCCCGGGAGAATAAACTGATTATTGGCACCGAAATGGGGCTTATTCATCGTCTCCAAAAAGAGAATCCGGAAAAAGAATTTTATTTGCTTCATCAGGGGCTGGTTTGCCCTAATATGAAATACACTAATCTGGAAAAAGTGGTGACGGCTCTGGAGAAAATGCAGCCTGTCATTACCGTTTCCACCAGCGTACGCGAGAGGGCGCGCCATGCTCTTGAGCGGATGTTGGCTGTAAGGTGAGGGTTACGTGATGGGGAACAGGGTTGATAGCAAGCGTTCTGAATTCGATGTGTTGGTGGTTGGCAGCGGAATTGCCGGTCTCTTTGCTGCGCGGAAAGCAGCGAAATTTGCGCGGGTTTGCCTTGTGACTAAGGGGCAGCTTTCTGACACGAACACCTGGTTAGCCCAAGGCGGGATTGCGGCTGCTATCGGAGAAGATGACAGCCCGCAGGAGCATCTGGCAGATACATTGGCGGCAGGTGCCGGAGCTTGTAATCCGGAGGCTGTAGCAATTTTGGTAGAGGAAGGCCCTCGCTGTATTCAGGAGCTGCTTGAATTAGGAACGCCTTTTGATTGTGATGATGGGCAGTTGGCTCTGACTAGAGAAGGGGCGCATCATAAAAGCAGGGTACTCCATTGCGGCGGAGATGCCACCGGGCGTCTGATCCAGCAAACATTGCAGGAGCAGCTCTTATCCTGCCCTAGTTTGACTGTACGGGAACACATTTTTGTCAGTGATTTGCTTGTGCGTGACGGAGCCGTCTGTGGTGTGCGTACTCTCAGTGGTGAAATGATTTATGCCGGTGCGGTGATTTTGGCTACCGGCGGGCTGGGGCAGGTATTTTCCAGAACTACAAATCCCGCTGTAGCTACAGGAGATGGGGTGGCCATGGCTTACCGAGCCGGCGCCAGGATGGCGGATTTGGAGTTTGTGCAGTTTCACCCTACTGTCTTCCAGGGGCAAAGCGAGCTGGAAACCTTCCTAATCTCTGAGGCGGTGCGCGGTGAGGGAGCAGTGCTGCGTAACAAACAGGGCAAACGGTTTATGGATAGTTATCATCCCTTGGCCGAACTTGGACCGCGCGATGTGGTGGCACGCGCGATTTTGGCGCAGATGAAAAAGCAGCACGGCTTTCCCGTCTGGTTGGATATTACTCATCAGGGGCGAGCCTTTTTGCAAAAGCGATTTCCTACCATTTATGAACAAGCTAGACAACGGGGGCTGGATCTGGCCAAAGACTGGCTACCCATCTCTCCGGCTGCACATTATGCCATGGGCGGAATCGCCACAGGCCTAAATGGTGAGGCAAGCTTGCCAGGCCTGTTTGCTTGCGGGGAAGTGGCCTGCAGCGGTGTTCATGGAGCCAACCGGCTGGCAAGCAACTCACTCTTAGAAGGGTTAGTCTTTGCCGACCGGGCTGTGAGTTTTATAGAAAAAAATCGGCAACCGCTTTCAGTCAGTCTGACAACCGTTAAGGAACAGCATGTCGGTATCGGCCGGTTGGCAGATGCAGAAAAAATTAGGCAGCAGCTCCGCAGGCGGATGTTTGAAGATGCGGGTTTAATCAGGGACGGACAGGCGCTTACTAGTCTGCAGTCCGAACTGGAAAGTTTAGCTAAGGAATTACCTGCCGGCGGAACTCACCAAAAGCTTTGGGAAACTATCAATCTGCTGACTGTGGCTCAACTGATCGTCTCCGGCGCGCTCTGGCGCAGAGAAAGCCGGGGAGGTCATTATCGTGCCGACTACCCGAATCAGGATCAGGCCTACGGAAGAAACTTGGTAACTGCTAAGGAGGACGAGCTTCGTGCACCCATTGCAGTATAGGCAGCTTGTTTATAACGCGCTGGCAGAAGATTTGCTTTACGGCGACAGAACTACAGAGAGTATTTTTTCAGAGGAAACAGCCGGTGCGGAACTGTTTGCCAAAGAGGCAGGGATTGCCGCCGGCTTGCCCCTGTTTGCGGAAGTGTTTGCTCAAGTAGACCAAGCTGTGGAGTGCAATTTTTTTTGCGCCGAGGGCGCCCATGTTACGGCGGGACAGCGCTTGGCCACAGTGAGCGGTCGAATAGCCTCAATTCTGAAGGGCGAACGGACAGCCTTAAATTTTATGCAGCGAATGTCGGGGATTGCCACAATGACCGGGGCGGCTGTTCAAGCCGTGGCCGGGACTGCCGCTAAAATTGTGGATACACGTAAAACTACGCCGGGATGGCGGGTGCTGGAAAAGTACGCCGTACGCTTGGGCGGTGGCGAGAACCACCGCTTTAATTTGGCAGATATGGTGATGATTAAAGATAACCATATTAAGGGCGCCGGCTCGATCAGTGATGCTGTGGCCAGAGTCAGAGCACGAGCCGGCTTTGCCTTAAAAATTGAGGTTGAGGCAGCCACCTTAGCCGATGTTCGGGAAGCGTTGGCTTGCGGGGTAGAAGTCATCATGCTGGACAATATGACGGTAACTGTAATGCGGGAAGCAGTTCTCATTGTAGCTGGACGCACGTTGCTGGAAGCCTCCGGCGGCATTTCCGCCGACAGACTGCGTGAAGTTGCGGAAACAGGAGTTGATTTGATTTCGCTTGGTTATCTTACGCATAGTTGCCGTGCTTTGGATTTGTCGCTCAAGCTGCAATAGCTGATAGTCAGGAGAAAGTCACGTTGCATGCTGTGTGTGCATATGTTAAAATATAGATGCACCTTAAAGTGGCAGGAGGCGAAGTGATTGACGCGGCAGGATAAAATCTATGATATGTTGGTGCTAGGCGGCGGCCCTGCGGGGTTTACGGCAGCTATTTATGCTTCACGTTCTCGGCTTTCAGTGCTAGTCATCGAGCAAATGCTCTCCGGCGGACAGATAGCGACCACGGATAAGATGGAAAATTACCCTGGTTTCCCGGGAGGAATTAGTGGCTTCGATTTTGGCCAACTCTTAGAGGAACAGGCTCGTAACTTTGGTACAGAAATGGTCTTAGCCACAGTGGAAGCAGTTTCCCTTCATGGCGAGATAAAAGAAGTGAAAACTTCTGAGGGAACTTTCCGCGGGCGGACGCTGCTGTTGACTACAGGCACGCGTTCACGGCCGTTGAATGTGCCCGGCGAGAAGGAGTTGAAAGGCAAAGGCGTCTCCTATTGCGTTACTTGTGACGGCGCTTTTTTCACCGACCGGGATGTGATGGTGGTGGGCGGCGGCGACTCAGCATTAGAAGAAGCTATGGTGCTAACCAAGTTTGCAAATAAAGTTTATTTAGTACATCGCCGACAGGAGTTGCGCGCCATCGGCCTTTTACAGGACAGGGTACGGACAAACCCCAAAATTGAACTCCTTTTAAACACTGAAGTGCAAAAAATCAACGGAGCAGAACGGGTGGAGAGCGTTACTCTGTACAATCAAGCGCAGCATAAAAAATGGGACTTGCAGGTAGACGGGATTTTTATGTATGTCGGTCTTGTGCCAAACACCGAATTTTTGGCTGGTCAACTTGAACAGAATGAAGATGGATATATTATTACTAACGATGAGATGCAGACGTCTGTCCCAGGCGTTTTTGCGGCCGGCGACATTCGGGTAAAAAAACTGCGGCAGGTGGTAACTGCCGTAGCTGATGGTGCTATTGCCGCTGTAGGCGCGGCCAGATATTTTGATGAAGAAAAATAACTAAAAGGGAGGACAAAAAGTGAGTGATTATGTGATGGAAATCGGCGATGCTAATTTTGCAGACGAGGTATTAAAGTCAACTGTTCCTGTGGTAGTCGATTTTTGGGCAGCCTGGTGCGGACCTTGCCGCATGATGGCACCGGTGCTTGACGAGGTAGCCCGTGAGTTTGAAGGCAAGGTAAAAGTTGTCAAGGTGAATGTTGACAAAAATCGAACTACAGCCGGCAACTACAAAATTATGAGCATTCCTACGTTAATGTTTTTTAAAGGCGGGCAGTCGCTGGGCAATCAGGTAGGCTTTGTCTCCAAAGAGCAATTGCAAAAAAAGATTCAGGAATACTTCGGGGTTTAGATGTCATGTCTTGACGCAAAGAATTGCAGAACATTATAGTCTGCGGAGGACAGCTTAAACTAGAATAAGAGGGATGTTGGCCATGATTCCAAAGGAAGAATTGCGCCGCCGCAAAGATGTGCTGCAAGAAAAATTACATCGCTTAGAACTGGACGGAGCGCTGCTGGCTCAGAATATGTCTTTATACTATTATACCGGCACATTGCAGTGTCAGTATGCGTATGTTCCTGCTGAAGGAGAAGTTTGCGGTCTGATCCGTAAAAATATGCCGCGGGGTAAACAGGAGGCAGGAGTAGCACTGCTGGTGCTGAGTAGTTTTTCCGGATTATCCGCGCTGCTGGCAGAAGCCGGCTATTTACCTAAGCGGCTTGGCTTAGAGTTGGACGTGCTTCCTGCCTCCACTTATTTTCGTTTGCGAGAAGCCCTTTGCGGAGTAGAACTAACGGATTTAAGCAGTACAGTCCGTGAAGCGCGGCAGGTAAAATCAGCTTATGAGTTGGAACAGCTATTGCAGGCGGCAAAGCAGGTGGACTTGCTTCATGCCCGGTTGCCGGCATTACTCCATGAGGGCAAGGAAGAGCTGGAAATAGCAGCCGAATGTGAAGCAATTTTGAGGAAACTGGGACATCAGGGTTTTACTAGGATGCGCGGGTTCAAGCAGGAAATGTTTTTCGGTCATTTGCTTAGCGGTCAAGCCGGAGCCGTTGCCAGTCATCTAGACAGTCCTACCGGGGGCATGGGCGTTTCAGTGGCGGCCTCACAAGGGGCGGGTCGCAAATTGATTAGGAGCGGTGAGCCGGTTACTTTAGATTATTGCGGAGTTTATCATGGTTATGGTGTAGACCAGACACGTCTTTACTCCATAGGCTCCTTAGATAGGCAACTTAGCTTAGCATTTGAGGCAGCTCTAGCTGTTCAAGAAGCAGTGTCAGCTTTGTTAAAACCTGGCGTTACCGGCGGAGAAATTTACCTCGAGGCTCTGCGTATAGCGAAAAAGTTTGCTCTGGCGGAGCATTTCATGGGCGTTGGCGATACGCAGGCAAAATATGTTGGTCATGGCGTTGGGCTGGAGTTTGATGAATTTCCCATTTTGGCTAAAGGTTCGCAGCATTTGTTGGCTGAAAATATGGTGGTTGCTGTGGAGCCGAAA
>JAGXTN010000054.1 GCA_018333455.1 Dethiobacter sp.
CATGTTTAACCATGGTGGCATTGCGAATCCTTGTTAGCATGTCAGCAATTGGGTCTGTCATAGTCATTGCGATCGAACCTCCTTTCTCTCCAACCCCCGTCTACCAACTTGCCTTCTTGACGCCGGGGATTTTCCCTTCATGGGCCAGTTTACGGAAACAAAGGCGGCACATACCAAACTTGCGTAGATACGCACGGGGACGGCCGCACAATTTGCAGCGATGATAGCCTTGCACTTCAAACTTTGGGGACCTGTTTGCCTTGGCAATCATGGACTTTTTGGCCACGTTTTCCCCTCCTTCTTTTTTGAGTTATGCAGTTCGGAATGGCATGCCCATTTCCCGCAAGAGTTCACGTGCTTCTTCGTCAGACTTTGCGGTCGTAACGATAATAATGTCCATTCCGCGGGTTTTATCCACCTGGTCATAGTTTATTTCCGGAAAAATCAACTGCTCACGCAGTCCGAGACTATAGTTACCCCGGCCGTCAAATGCTTTTGCCGAAACACCACGAAAGTCACGGACACGGGGCAAAGCCACGCTAACTAGCTTATCGAGAAATTCATACATCCGTTCGCCACGCAGTGTTACTTTGCAGCCAATGGACATGCCTTCCCGGATTTTAAAACTAGCCACAGATTTCCGCGCCTTAGTGATTACAGGGCGCTGGCCTGCAATCAGTGTCATATCCTTCACGGCGGCGTCTAGGGCTTTCGGGTTATCTTTAGCTTCACCTACACCCATATTAATGACGACTTTTTCCAGACGGGGAGCCTGCAGCAGATTTTTATATTGAAAACGTTCCTGCAAAGCCGACCGCACTTCATTTAGATACTTGTCTTTTAAGCGGGCCATTCATTTTTCCTCCTTTCCGGCTACTTGTCGAGGGATTCGCCGCACTTTTTACACGCCCTGATTCGCATTCCATCCTTCTGGAGTTTCTTCTGAATCCGGGTAGCCTTCTGGCAACTAGGGCAAATCACCATCACTTTCGAACTGTAGATCGGAGCCTCCTGCTCATGAACCCCCGGTTTTACACGTTTACCGGCGCGGGTATGTTTCTTAACAAGATTAACTCCCTCGACCACAACTTTGCCCTCGGCGGGTAAAGCGGAAATCACTTTTCCGGTTTTGCTTCCATCCTTACCCGACAGAATCAATACCTTGTCGCCCTTCTTTACATGGAGTTTAGCCACTTTCAATATTGCACCTCCTTGGCGCTTAAATCACTTCGGGTGCCAGTGACACGATTTTCATAAAGTCCTTGTCACGCAATTCCCGTGCAACCGGTCCG
>JAGXTN010000153.1 GCA_018333455.1 Dethiobacter sp.
CGAATACTTAGTGCTTTTCTGCGAGCATTGACAGTCCACGCCAAATATTCATCTTCTGTCATGTCGAGTATTTCCAAAATTATCTCATAGTAAACCATGCTAGCCGCGTACTGCTCAGGATCGGCGTCTTTAAGGCTTTTAAACCTTTCAAACTCTGATACTGCAAACTCTCTTGCTTTGTATTCACCTACATCATACCCTCTTCTTTGAGCTTCTTGCCAAAGCAACTCTTGGTTAATCATTCTGCTTAATACTTCATTAACCACATTTTTCCTCAAATCCTCTTTTCCTGATACAATATTCTGAGCTCTTGCATAATCGATGCCGGGAAATTCATTGCCTTGCAAAACACTTTTTGCAGTGCCGATATGTCCTGCAATTCCCAGTTCAATATCCAGCAAGGCCAGCTTATATGATAGGGGCACATCATTTACTTTAACCGCTACTTTGTTTATATCAATAGGTTTAATTTTTTGAATGATTTGCGAGCGATTCTGCCTGACTGCATCAGCAGAGGGATTAATTATTTCTAAGGTTGTAAGTTTGCCAGAGTTTGGATTAGTAAAATGATCAAATCTTGCTAATCCATAGCTGACAAAAAGGAAAATAGCAAGAAATGACGCTGCCAGAACATATATCTTTTTTGATTTCAACAATTTAGTCACTCCTTTTATTTTACAATGATTGTCATCCAAAGAGATAGGAAAACTGGCATCGTCCACTATGCCGTCACAAATACAACTATATTCTTCAAGTAAGCTTGATTTTTCAGGAAGGCTTCCGTTAATTACCTATTATGTATAATATCGATCATATTTCTTGGTATTTGACAAAATAATCCAGAAACCTTTTCTCTAAATTCAGAATGTTCCAAATGAACCTCATGAGTACCGGCAATGAATTCAATATTCGGAAATGTTTTTCTTAAATCGTTAAAGTATTTTTCTTTGAAAGGGCGCTATAAGGCAGTAGGTAAGATGTATTGCATCTACATTAAACTCAGTAAGGCTCTTAATGCGTCTCAACATCTTTTCTGATCCGGTAATTGTTGGACATCCGGGACAATTAATAATACCTATTAATACAGCTTCAGTATATCGTGAAAACTCACCTTTGCGTTTTCTAAGATCTCTAAGGCAGCTGACTGAAAAGCATCCCAAATCCTGAGTTGCATTACTGCACGTCAATATGCCAATTCGCTTCATCATCTGAACCCCTTTCATAAATTATTGGCTTTATTAAATCCATTATATTTAATTTAAATCCAATTAGCAGCAAAATTATCGGAACTAACATATTAATAGATACAGATATAGGAAAATAGTTACACCTCTTCAAAAAAAGTTTATTGCATATTGAGCCTAAATAATTCCCCTCCCATGGAGGGGTGCCCCTCAGGGCGGGGTGGTTCATGCCCCTCAGGGCGGGGACGAAGCTGTCCCGTATTGGACCACCCCGGTGCTGCGCACCACCCCTCCATGGGAGGGGAATTAGGCGGCTATTTTCAGGGTAGGAAACTATCTAGTTGATAAAGCGCTCAGCGTTTTTCTTCATGTGTAGTGAGTAGTTTTGCGGGGTAAATTATGGTATGGTTAAGTAAGAATAGTTACAGGGGGTGTGAGTTTTGAGTAAGGAAACTTTAGACTGCCGCGGGTTAGCTTGTCCGCAGCCGGTGGTGGAGACGAAAAAGAAGCTGGCCATGATGCCGTTTGGCGTGCTGACGGTGCTGGTAGACAACTATGTGGCAAAGGAAAATTTAATCAAACTCGCAGACAGTCTGCATTTGGAAGCGATGGCATGTGAGGAAGACGGCTTGTTTACAGTAACAGTGTTGAAAGAAGAGGGAGCTGGGAATACCGAGGAGGAATCGGGAAATAAAGTGCTGTTAATTACTGCTGATACATTTGGCCGCGGCAACGAAGAGTTAGGTTCGTTACTGACTCAATCATTTTTCTATGCTTTGGCTGAGAGCGATAAGCGAATCACAGCAGTTTATCTGGTAAATAGCGGAGTAAAGCTGGCCTGTGACGGTTCGGCAGTGTTGGACAGCCTAGGTAAGTTAGAGGAGTTAGGTGTATCAGTTTATGCTTGCGGTCTCTGTCTCGACTTTTTTCAACTTAAAGAAAATTTACGCGTAGGCGGAGTTACTAACATGTATGCCATTGTTGAGGCACTGGTGAAGTGGCAAGCGGTGATTTTATAACGGCAGAAGGAATTATCCGCCGGTTGGCGAATATATGTTTGTACGCACCATAAAGGGGTGAATTAGCTTGCGCATCATCGGAATAGATCCGGGTATTGCCACAACCGGCTATGGTTTCGTAGACAGCGACGGTCACAGAAGTGTCATGCTTGCCTTTGGCTGTGTGACTACCGCTTCAGACCTTGCCACGCCGGCGCGTCTGGAACTCGTTTATCAGGGGTTAACAGAGGTTGTGGAAAAATATCGGCCGGATGTGATGGTGGTCGAAAAACTATTTTTTGCTAAAAATTGTAAGAGCGTAATGCAGGTGGGGGAAGCTCGCGGCGTAGTGTTATTGGCCGGCCGCTTAGCAAAGCTGCCTATTTTTGAGTATACGCCTCTGCAGATTAAGCAGGCTGTGGTAGGTTATGGCCGAGCAGAAAAGTCACAGGTGCAGCAAATGGTTAAAGTGCTCCTAGGCTTGCCGAGGATTCCAAAGCCTGATGACGCAGCAGATGCCTTGGCCGTCGCTCTATGTCATGCCCATACCGGCTCAACCTCTGCGGCAATCAGCCGGAGGGGTAGCTATGTTTAACTATCTCAGCGGAACCTTGGCTCAGGTTGGCAAAGATTTTGTCGTCTTGGATAACCGGGGGATAGGTTGGCAGTTATTTGTGCCTACCACTGTTTTAGGCCAGTTACAAACAGTGGGCAAGGAGCTTAAGCTCTTTACTTATTTGTTGGTCAAGGAAGATGATTTACAGCTTTACGGTTTTTTAACCGCAGAAGATCTGCTGCTTTTTAAAATGCTGCTCTCTGTGTCGGGGGTTGGGCCAAAAGCAGCGCTTGGCGTGCTTTCAACGCTTTCAGCGCTGGATTTTTCCATAGCTGTGATGAATGAAGATCATAAAGTATTGACCCGGGTTCCCGGAATTGGTCCAAAGTCTGCTAAACGTCTTGTTGTGGAATTAAAAGATAAGGTAACTGCATTGGGCACACCCAGTTCTGCTCCCCTTTCTGCTTATCCTGCCGGTGTTGCGCCGCAATCTTTTCAGGATGCTCTGCAAGCTCTTTTGGCGCTTGGTTACAGCGGCACGGAAGCACAAGCTACTTTGCAAAAGATGGCAGGGTGGGAAACTATGACTACGGAACAGCTATTAAGAAGTGCGCTGTCACAGTTAGGCTCGAAGTGAGGAGAACGGCATGGATCTAGAAGAAAGAGTGATCTCGCCCCGGACGAGGAATGATGACGATTGGCAGGAGACATCTCTTCGTCCCCGTAATTTAGCGGAATATATTGGACAGGAAAAGTTAAAAAGTAATCTGCGTGTTTTTATCGAAGCAGCCCGGGCACGGGGGGATTCGTTGGATCACGTGCTTCTTTATGGCCCCCCTGGCTTGGGCAAAACTACCTTGGCCGCCATTGTTGCCGCTGAATTGGGCGTAAATCTGCGGACCACATCAGGTCCCGCCATCGAACGTCCTGGCGATTTGGCCGCCATTCTTACCAATCTGGCACCTTATGACGTGCTCTTTATCGACGAAATTCACAGGCTGCACAGGACTGTGGAAGAAGTGCTTTATCCGGCGATGGAGGATTTCGCCCTCGACATTATTATCGGGAAAGGCCCGAGTGCCCGCTCTCTGCGCTTGGATTTACCAAAGTTTACGCTGGTGGGAGCGACCACTAGAGCAGGGGCTCTCTCTTCGCCGTTGCGTGATCGATTTGGTGTGATGGCCAGGTTGGAGTTTTATCAGGAGGGGGAACTGGCAGAAATTGTTCGCCGGGCAGCTAAGATCTTACAGGTGGAAATTGATCATCAAGGTGCGCTGGCTATTGCCCGCTGTGCTCGCGGTACTCCCCGGGTGGCTAACCGTCTTTTAAAGCGGGCGCGAGACTATGCCCAAGTAAAGGCAGACAATACGATTAACTGTGATGTCGCTCTGCTTGCGCTGGAGATGTTAGCAGTTGACGCGCTTGGGCTTGATGAGGTAGATCGCCAATTACTGCGCACGATGGTTGAGAAATTTGGTGGCGGGCCAGTGGGACTTGACACGCTGGCAGCGGCTATTTCAGAAGAACCAGAAACGATTGAAGATGTCTATGAACCGTATTTGATGCAGATCGGCTTTTTACAGCGTACACCGCGCGGACGAACTATAACGCGGCTGGCATGCAACCATTTAGGCCTTCCCTTTCGAGAGCCTGCCGGACAAAACAGCCTATGGTAGGTGAGATGATGGATCTTTTGCTGCACATGTGCTGCGGACCCTGCAGCACATCTAGTTGCAAACGGTTTGCTGAGCTGGGTTATAATATATCAGGCTTCTTTTATAACCCCAATATTCACCCATATCAAGAGTTTCTACGCCGACAGGAGGCATTAGCGGAATTTTGCGCTAAAGAAAAATTTCCTCTGCAGATACCAGCCGCTTATCAACCGGAAAGATATTTTAGCAGAGTCATGGTAGATCTGGAAAATCGCTGCCTGCACTGTTACCGTCTCCGCTTAGAGGAGACGGCACTGAGAGCAAAGGAGCTTGGCATTCCATGTTTTGCTACGACCTTAGCCATTAGCCCTTATCAGAATCATGAGCTTCTTCGTCAGGAAGGTGAAAAGGCGGGAGAACGTCACAGTGTCAAATTTATTTATGCCGACCTGCGGCCCGAATATAGGGAAAGTGTCAACTTGTCCAAAGCCATGGGGCTTTATCGGCAGTCGTACTGCGGCTGTATTTTTAGCGAAAAAGAGCGCTACCGCAAGGAGAAAAGATCATGACGCAATTTTCCCGGTACTTTATCCTGATAGGAGTAGTTTTTCTGCTGATTGGCCTGATTTTGGCAGTAGGTGGGCGGCTTAATTTGGGGCGTTTGCCAGGAGATATAGTTATTAAGCGGGAAAACTTTACATTTTATTTTCCCGTGATGACAGGAATTATTTTAAGTATTTTGCTTTCGCTGTTGTTTAAGTTGTATAACCGCTTTTTTTGAGGATTGCCAAGAAAAAAAATAGGAGCAGTGATTGATGGCTGTCAGCTACGAGTTAATCAGAGAATGTCCGGTTACAGGTGCACGAGCCGGGATGCTTCACACACCACATGGCAGTCTGCCCACACCAGTATTTATGCCGGTGGGAACGCAAGCCACCGTAAAAGCGATGAGTCCGGAAGAAATAAAAGAAATCGGTGCCCGAATCATTCTAAGTAACACCTATCACCTATACCTGCGCCCCGGCCATGAACTAGTAAGAGAGGCAGGTGGTCTTCACCGTTTTATGAACTGGGACCGAGCCATTCTTACTGACAGCGGCGGTTTTCAGGTCTTTAGCCTGGGAGCGCTGCGCAAGATTAAGGAGGAAGGAGTTACCTTCCGCTCACACCTTGACGGTTCAGAGCACTTTTTAGACCCGGAAAAAGTAATGGAAATCCAGGAAGCGCTGGGCGCCGATATTATTATGGCTTTTGATGAATGTGCGCCTTACCCGGCCGACCGAGCTTACATTAAAACTTCCTTAGAACGGACTAGCCGCTGGGCAGAGCGCTGCCGGAGGGCGCAAACACGAAAAGACCAAGCTCTGTTTGCTATTATCCAGGGTGGTATGTATCCAGACCTGCGCACAGAGAGCGCAAAGCAACTGGTGTCGCTTGATTTCCCCGGCTACGCTGTGGGCGGTCTCAGTGTAGGCGAACCGGCAGAATTGATGTATGAAATGTTGGCGGCAACGGTGCCGTTGCTCCCTGCAAACAAACCGCGTTACTTGATGGGTGTAGGGACTGCAGATTATCTAATTGAAGGGGTAGCCCGCGGCATTGATATGTTTGATTGTGTCCTGCCCACGCGGATAGCCAGAAACGGAACAGTGATGACCCGCTACGGTTATCTCACGGTGAGGAATGCTCCATATGCCAGGGATTTCCGCCCGTTAGAAGAGGGCTGCCAGTGTTATGCCTGCCGCAATTATTCCCGTGCTTATATTCGGCACCTGATTAAAGCCAATGAAATTTTTGGCTTTAGACTTACCACCTGTCACAATCTTTATTTCCTCGTTCAGTTTATGGCCCGGCTCCGGGAAAGTATTTTGGAGGGAACCTTTCCGGATGTGTATCAAGAATTTATCGCCCGTTTCGGGCGGGAAAAGGAGGAATAGTTGATGGAGAATTTAGCCGGGTTTGCGCCGCTTATTCTGATGTTTGTTTTGTTTTATTTTCTGATTGTACGCCCGCAGACGCAACAACAAAAGAAGCGCAAGGAGCTGTTGAGTTCACTTCGCGAAGGCGATAAGATCCGCACTATTGGCGGTGTTTATGCCTCCATAGAAAAAATAGAGGGAGACGAACTGACCGTCAAGGTTGCGGATAACGTGCGGATCAGGCTGGCACGCTTCGGTGTGGAGAGTGTCATCAAGGAAAGTGAATAGAGTGGTTAATTTCCATGAATATTGAGACATATTTTTCGGCAGGCACACATAGATTGCAAGTAAGAACTTGCGGAGGTGAGCCCAAATGCCGAGAAGAAGCGCCGCCATAGCGCAGTTGAAACCGCCTGTAGCAGTCGCTACTATGGCCAAAGGAGTCCTCTATGCCTATTTTCTCTCGCTGATGGTATTCCTCGTTTTTAGCGCTGTAATTCAGTATACTGCTCTTACGGAAGCCATCCTGCCGTTTCTGGCTTATGCCACGTCTCTGGTTTCCATCTTTATTGGTGCAGCATATGTAACTAAGCGGCTGGATGCCAAAGGTTGGTTAAACGGCGGGATAACAGGTCTGATTTATTTAGTAGGGTTAGTAGTCTTTGGCACGATTCTGCTCCCTGATTTCGGGGTACATGTGGGCTACATAACGAAAGCTTTCCTAGCGTTTGTTACAGGCGCCGCAGGAGGAATCTTCGGGGTTAATTCTTAGGCGAAAGACCGCAGAGGCGGTCTTTTTTTTTGTTATATTTGCCCTCACCCTAGCGCTATCCCGAATGGCTGATCCAGAGATACACTTGAGGGATGAGACATCGAAGCATTCTCGGCAATGTAGTCTTCCTCAGATGCTCCGCTCGCACGTTTTCGCAGCTACGAACTGTCATTCTCGCTAACATGCCAAAACCTCTGGGCTTACTGCATGTGAACCGTTGGCATGTCTTAACGCTGCGAATTCCCGTTCGCTTAACGCTGCTGACACTTAACGCTCGCTTCCGCATTCCGTGAAAGTCAACAATATTGGGAGGGGTTATTGAAGCCAAAAGGTGCCATTGTCTTTACTTGATGCTCTTTTGTTGAGAACTTGAGCATAGTGTCTGGGGAACCCCATGATAATCGCTTTCAGCCAGCACCAATCTCCGCTGAGCCAATATAATAGAATGTCAGGAGGGATTAGGGATGACTAAATCGCTGGCACAGCGAGTTGTCTCTTGGACAATTCTGGGTAACGTGCTGCTTGCGCTGATCAAGATAGTTGCGGGTATTAGCGCCGACAGTGCGGCACTTGTTGCCGAAGCTGTTCATTCTACCGGTGACATAATTGTCAGCTTGGCAGTGCTGTTGACATTTCGCCTTGCGGGCAAAGCGGCAGACGAACGCCATCACTTTGGGCACGGGAAAATTGAGTCTTTTTGTACATGTTTGATGGGGTTGCTGCTGGTATATATCGGATATGAGCTTACAATCTCGGCACTTGCCAGTTTAAAAAGCGGTTCGCCGGAGATGCCTGGGATAGTAGCGCTTTATGTTACAATTGCTTGCATTTTTATCAAAGAAGGGATGTATCGCTACACTATTTCCGCAGCATGTAAGACGGGTAGTCAGTTACTTTATGCTGATGCATGGCATCATCGGGTGGATATGCTGATTTTAGCTGGCGTGTCGGTGGGAGTGGCAGGTGCCCGCCTGGGGTACCCAGCCTTGGAGGGCATAGTGGCTCTGGCGATCAGCGTGCTAATCATCCGTCTAGGCATAGGTTTTTGCCGCCATGGGCTGGGGGATCTTATTGATACAGCGCCGGATGAAACAGAGATAGATAGGATGCGTACTTTAATTATAGCTCAAGAGGGAGTTCAGAGCGTTGATTGCATCCGCGCTCGCCAAGCAGGTTCAGCTATTTTGTTAGAAATCCATATCGGGGTGCATGCGGAGCTGTGCGTAAGTGAGGGGCATGATCTGGCTAAAGCTGTAAAAAGAGCAGTAATGACAACTTTTCCGGAAGTCGGCCACGTACTGATCCACGTTAACCCGGTAAAGGGATAGTGAGGTGGGTTATTAATTGCCCACTAAGGAAAATAATTTACAAAGGGAAAATTTGTGCAGGGAAATCTAATTTTGCAACGAATAATGTCAGATAATTTAAAATATTTATAGTTAGGAAGAAGGGAGTTGTTTTTGATGAGTTTGCGTGATGTTTTTTTGGGGCTGCAACAGCGATTGGACGGTCAAGAGGTTAAAGGGTTAAATGCCACTTTTCAGTTTGAACTGGAGGGCAATGAGGAAGGTGTTTACCATATTATCTTTATCGAGGGCAGCGGCAAAACGGGCGAGGGAGCTGTTGCTGCGCCAAATTTGACTGTAACTATGAACAGCGACGATTTTTGCTCGATGCTGGCGGGAGAGCTTAACGCGGCGGCGGCTTTTATGGGCGGCAAGTTGAAAGTCAAAGGTGATATGGGCTTGGCAATGAAATTACAGTCATTCTTGAGTTAGGGGGTAAAATGATGTTGCAAGGAAGAGTAGCTGTCGTAACAGGTGGTTCAAGGGGACTTGGCCGGGCAGATGCGCTGGCGCTTGCGCGCGCCGGTGCTGATGTGGTGATTACCGACATTTTACTGGAAAGTGATAGCAATGCTGCTCTGACAGCAGAAAAATATGGCGCTTTGAACCAGTTTTTACAAAGTTCCGGGGCGGTTTACGCTGAACAGACAGCCAAGGAAATCCGCGAATTAGGCCGGCGCTCCATGGCATTGAAACTGGACGTGACGGACAGAGCCGAAGTACGGCGTGTGATGGCCCAAGTCAGGGAGGAGTTTGGCTCTCTGGATATTCTCATTAATAATGCGGCCACCTTGGATCATGTGGTGCAGCTGGAAAATCAGCAGGACGAGCTGTGGGAGAGGGATTTGCGAGTCAATCTGACCGGTACCTATAATTGTTGTAAGGCCGTCTGGCCATATATGAAGGAGCGGGGTTGGGGCAGGGTTATCAATATGGCTTCGGTGGCCGGTACGCTTGGCGGCTTTGGACAGGCTAGTTATTCGACTACCAAGGCTGGCGTGTTGGGCTTAACTCGCAGCCTGGCTTTGGAAGGCGCAAGGCACAATATTACCGTTAATGCCATTGTGCCCGGCATTATTAATACTGAAGCTTTTCGCATGGGCAATGCCAAAATGAATGAACGGATGATCAACCGTACCGCTTTCCGGCGCCCGGGGGAACCGGAAGATATTGCCAATGCCATCGTCTTTCTAGTTTCTGACAACGCCAAATATATTACCGGTGTACCCTTAAATGTTTCCGGCGGGATAGAGCTTTTTACTTTCTAGTTCAAATTTGTATTGGGGAAGTGGTATAGATGCGTGAAGTTGTGATTGTGGCAGCAGTGCGCACGCCTGTCGGGCGGCGTAACGGGTTGCTCTCGGGGCTGCGAGCCGAGGAACTGGCTGCCATTCCGTTGCGGGAGGTGGTGCGCCGGATCGACCTAGATGCGGCACTGGTGGAGGATGTGATTATGGGCTGTGTTTCCCAGGTGGGTGAGCAGGCGATGGATGTGGGTCGTGTCGCTGCTCTGGTGGCCGGATATCCTATCCACGTCCCGGGCGTGACGCTTGACCGGCAATGCGGCTCCAGCCAACAGGCTCTGCATTTTGCTGCCCAAGCTATCATGGCCGGTGACATGGATGTGGTGGTGGCGGCAGGTGTGGAAAGTATGAGCCGGGTACCGATGGGTTCATCGTTGCTAAACGTAGGTATCAGTCCGGCGCTGTGTGCGCGGTACAAAATTGTGCCGCAGGGTGTCTCAGCCGAATTGATTGCTAAGCAGTGGAACCTTTCCCGGCAAGAGCTGGACAGCTATAGCTTGTTCAGTCATCAGAGAGCTGTGGGTGCGGCGGCGGCAGGACGCTTTCAGGCGGAAATTGTGCCGTTGGGCGCTCCTCAGGCCGACGGAAGCATTAAGTCAATTTTAGCGGACGAAGGTCCCCGGCCAGGCACGTCGCTGGAAAAGTTGTCTTCGCTCGCGCCTGCCTTTCAGCAGGACGGCGTAGTGACGGCCGGCAATTCCAGCCAAATCAGCGACGGTGCGGCGGCAGTCTTGTTGATGTCAGCGTCGAAGGCGAATGAACTGGGGCTAAAACCACGGGCACGCATTGTTGCGCGGGTGGTAGTAGGCTCAGACCCGACTTTGATGTTAACCGGCCCGATTCCAGCGACAGAAATGGCCCTTTCCAGAGCCGGATTGAAGATCAGCGATATTGATATTTTTGAGGTAAATGAGGCTTTTGCATCGGTACCGCTGGCTTGGGCAAAGGAGCTGTCTGTCGACCTAAATAAAGTCAATCCTAACGGCGGCGCTATTGCGCTCGGCCACCCGCTGGGTGCTAGTGGTGCCCGTTTGATGACTAGCATGTTGCACGAATTGGAGCGAACAGGCGGTCGCTTTGGCTTGCAGACTATGTGTGAGGGTTACGGCATGGCTAATGCGACAATTATAGAAAGACTTGACTAGGCAGTCAGTAAATCCCGGATACGAGGAGGAAACAAGCATGCTTTCTTTTAAATTGAGCACTGAAGAGGATTCACTGCGCTCCCTGGCCAGAGAGTTTGCAAAACGAGAGCTGCTGCCGGTGGCGGCGGAGTACGACCGCAGCGGCGACGTGCCCTGGCCTGTAATCAAAAAAGCATGGGAAGTTGGCTTTTTGAATATGGGTGTACCGGAAGAATATGGCGGGGGAGGACAGGGTATCTTGTCCGGTTGTCTTGTTTCCGAGGAGCTGGCAGCGGCTTGCGCCGGCATATCGGCTACGCTGGCTTTAACCGACCTAGCTTGCACGCCCATTATTTTGGCCGGCACTGCAGAGCAAAAAGAGCGTTGGCTGCGACCTGTCTGCCGGGAAATGAAAATGGTTGCTTTCTGCGTTACCGAGCCGGAAGCAGGCTCGGACGTGGCTGCTCTGACAACCACCGCCAGACGCGATGGCGACAGTTATATCTTAAACGGCAGCAAACAGTTTATTACCAATGCCAGTATAGCCGATTATTTTATTGTTTTTGCAACTACTGACAAGAAAAAAGGGCATAAAGGTCTCAGTGCCTTTGTGGTGGAACGCACTGCTCCTGGTTTGGCTGTGGGGAAAAAGGAAGATAAGATGGGACAACGTGCCTCTGACACTGCCAGCGTATCCTTCTCTGACGTGGTTGTTGCTGCAGCAAATCGCCTTGGTGCGGAAGGAGACGGCTTTCGTCTGATTATGCAGACGTTTAACCGTTCCCGCCCCGGAGTGGCAGCGGCGGCCGTTGGCTTGGGGAGGTCTGCCATGGAACACGCACTACAGTATGCCAAGACCAGGGTTCAGTTTGGCGTACCCATTATCCTGCACCAGTCAATTAGCTTCATGCTGGCTGATATGCAAAAAGATCTTGATGCTGCACGCCTGTTGGCTTGGCGGGCAGCTTGGCTTGCGGACGCAGGAGAGAAAAATTCTCGAGAGGCGGCTATGGCTAAAGCGTTTGCTGCCGACGTGGCCATGCGGGTTACCACCGAAGCTGTGCAAATTTTCGGCGGCTACGGCTACAGCCGGGAATATCCGGTGGAAAAACTGATGCGGGATGCCAAGGTAATGCAGATTTATGAAGGAACGGCGCAGATTCAGCGGTTGCTGATTGCAAAAACTTTTTTCGAGAACTAACAAAAAATCTGGAGGTTTAACGGGCATGAGCGAAATGAGTCGAGCCACCAACTATTTACTGGGGCTGACCATGCTTTACTATACTGCTCCCAAGCAGGCAGACAGGAAAAAGAACCCGGTGGCTTGGTGTTCTTCCATTGCACCTGTGGAATTCTTGCGAGCCATGGATGTCTTGCCGCTCTTTCCTGAAAATCATGGTGCCCTGATTGGTGCCAGGAAAATGGGGGTAGAGCTGGCTGAAGCGGCGGAGATGGTAGGCTATGCTAACGATATTTGTTCTTACGTCAGGGTAGATATCGGACATATTCTGACTGGTAAAAGCCCGGTAGACGGACTAGCCAGGCCTGATTTTCTCGTCTGTTGCAATAATATTTGCAGCACAGTTGTCAAATGGTACGAAAACTTGGCGCATCACTTTCAGGTGCCGCTGTTTTTACTTGACACACCATTTAATCACGGCCTGCAGATTCCTGAATACAGTTTGAATTATGTGGAAGCACAGTTACGAGAATTTATTCCTTGGTTGGAGGATGTCACAGGCAAGAAGTTTGACGAGCAGCGCTTTAAGGAAGTGGCAATGGTCTCAAAGCAAACGTCCAGCCTGTGGCGGGATGTGCTGGAACTGGCTAAGCACAAGCCAGCTCCCTTTACTGCTTTTGACACATTTAACTATATGTCGCCTATAGTCACTATGCGGGGGACGCCGGAGGCACTGGAGTACTACCGGTTGCTCAAAGAAGAACTGCTCCAGAAAGTTGCAGCAGGGGAGGCTGCCGTCACGGGAGAAAAATATCGGCTATTGTGGAACGGTATCCCGGTTTGGTTTGCCATGCGGCCCATGCTGCAACTGTTTGCCAAGTACAAAGCCAACCTGGTCTGCTCTACTTATACAAACGCCTGGGTGTTGGATTTTGATCCCGATAACCTTTTGCGCAGTATGGCGGAAGCGTATACGGCGATTCTGATTAATCAGAGCTTGGACCTAAAGTTTGGCAATCTGGAAAAATTGCTTCAGGAGTTTGAGCTGGATGGGATCATTCATCATTCCAACCGAAGTTGCAAGCCGTATTGTTTCGGTCTCTACGATTTAAGTCGCAGGTTGCAGGCGGGTAGCCAGAGTATTCCTGAAATGATTTTTGATGGCGATCAGACAGATCCGCGTCATTTTTCTTGGGCGCAGTTTGAAACCAGGTTTCAGTCTTTCATCGAAACGTTGACGCTGAGTGAGCCGCCTAACGAAAATAGGAGGTAAAGCCGATGGAGAGCATACTGCAAAATTTGCTGGAAGTGGCCGCCAGTCCGGCAAAGGAAGTGACGGATTGGAAGCAAATGACGGGGGGCAAGGTGGTGGGTTGGCTACCCATTTATGTGCCGGAGGAAATTATTCATGCTGCCGGTGCGCTGCCGGTTAGCTTATGGGGTGGGAGCACAGAGATTGCCAGAGCCGACGCTCATCTGCAAGGTTTCGCCTGTTCGGTAGTGCGAGCGGTGCTGGAATATGGACTAAAAGGAACCTACAGCATGGTAGACGGCTTCATTTTTCCCTCTACCTGCGACCATATTCAAAACACGGCAGACATCTGGGCTGGACTCTTTCCCCACCGGCCAAAATTTGATTTGGTTTACCCAGCTAATAGGCAAAGCCAGGCCGCCCGGGGTTATCTTGAGCACCTTTTCGCCGGGCTGGTGCAATGGTTAGAAGAGCTGACGGGGCAGAAGGTAACTGAGGATAAGTTGCGGGGGAGCATCAGAATTTACAATCAATACCGCGCATTAATAGCAGAACTTTACAGTCTCCGTTCCCGTAGGCCGGAGAGTCTGAGTGGGCCGGAGATGGGACAAATTATCAAAGCCTCATTTTTTTTAGAAAAAGCGGAATTTAACAGGCGGCTGTCGGAGTTGCTTCCCTGGCTGGAAAAAAGAAAAGTAAGGCCAGCGCCAAGAGTCCGTCTGGTAGTCACCGGGATTATGGCCGAACCTGTGGAAGTTTTGGCTATCCTTGACGAATTAGGCGGAGCCGTTGTGGCCGATGACTTGGCGCTGGGAGCAAGGATTTTGCGCGCGCCAGTCAAAGAAGAGCTACCTCCGCTGGCTGCCTTGGCTGACAGACACCTGCGGCTTGGGCCATGTTCTACGCTTTATGATTGCCGTAAAGGTCGGGGCGCCCACTTGCAACAGTTGGTAGCTGAACATGCCGCTGACGGTGTTCTCTTTCTGAACATGAAGTTTTGCGAGTTAGAAGAGTTTGACTACCCGGTTTTGAAAGCGGAGCTGGAGGAAGCCGGCATTCCACTCTTATTTCTGGAAGTGGAGCAACAGATGTCGGCACTGGGACAGGTACGGACGCGCTTGCAGGCTTTTCTGGAGGTCTTGGAACAAGGAGTTGTATCATGATTTTAACGATGGGCGTCGATTTGGGTTCCATTACGGCTAAGTGTGTTATCTTGCAAGATGGCCATCAGGTATTAGCAGAGCGGGTGGTCAAAGGTGGGATGGTAGGTGGTGGGGCAGAAAAGGCGGTGGCCGAGGCGCTGGCTGCAGCCGGTGTTGCGCAGGAGGAGATAGCCTATGTGGTGGCAACCGGCTACGGTCGAGTAATCTTTGCCGCAGCCAATGAAGAAATGAGCGAAATCGGTTGCCATGGTAAAGGAGCCTTCTTTCAAGAGCCGGCGGCGCGCATCGTGATTGATATCGGCGGCCAGGATTTCAAGGTTATTAAGCTTGGTGCA